>JAZSGL010000011.1:0-11206 GCA_045532735.1 Paludibacteraceae bacterium
CTGAAAATAATCATCCAAAACTTGTTGCTTGAATGATGCAGAATAACGATTTAGAGTTCGCTTCATAAAACTTGAATCTTAATAATTGATACTTTTTGTTCATTTTATGAGTAAACCTATTTCAGTATAAGACAAAGTGCTATTTGTTAAGATTGCCATTTATGTTTTCGGACATGAATGGCGTTTTTTTTGTGTATGTACTTGCAAGAATGAAAAAAATGTAGTAACTTTGCAAGCATATTTGAAAATACTCTTACAATGGACAACGCAAATCTCATTCCATTATCACAAGCCGTAGAAACCATCAAAACGGCTATTTTACAAGGTCAGCACGAAGCTCTGAAAGGTACTAATCGTGTACAGTTGGCTGTGTACTACGGAATAGGAAAATACCTCTCTAAAAACACTCGGCGTTTTACCTATGGTACAGGAGCGCTCAAAGCCATCAGTGAACAACTGCGCAAAGACATGCCAGGACTGAGGGGATTCTCCGAGACTAACCTAAAAAATATGAGATTGTTTTATGAGCAATGGGATTTTTTGGATGCAAATTCGTCAGTTACGACTGACGAATCAAGCAATAATCAACAATCGTCAGTTGCGACTGACGAATTGCAATCTCCTGCTAATCAGATTGATATTTACAGAGTCATTGCTATTCCTAATATAACAGACTTTCCGATAGAGAGTTTCTTTTCCGTTCCATTCTCGCATCATGTGGAGATATATAAGAAGGTACACGAACTTCCTGCTCGCTACTACTATATCCACCGAACAGCAGAAGAACATTTGTCTGTAGAAGAATTGGAACGCCTTATTAAGCAGCAGGCATATGAGCACCAAGATAAAGCTCCCAATAACTTTGTACAAACCTTATCCAACTCCTCATTAGCACGCAAGGCGGTGATGATGTTCAAAGATTCATACACTTTGGAGTTTATTAACACAGAGGAAATAGGCGTGCGTGAAGCGATAGATGTGGATGAGCGTGTCGTCGAGCAGCGTATCGTGGAGAATATTAAGAAGTTCATTATGACTTTCGGCAATGATTTTGCTTTTGTGGGCAATCAATATCATTTAGAGGTACATGGAGTAGAGCATTTTCCTGATTTGCTATTCTTCAATCGCGAACTCAATGCACTGGTGGTTGTAGAATTAAAAACGGGAGAGTTTAAATCTTCCTATTTGGGTCAGTTGATGGGTTATTTATCTATATTGGACGCTAAAGTAAAAAAGTCGCATGAGAATCCAAGCATAGGTATTGTTTTGTGCAAATCTGCCAACAAGGATTATGTCCAGTTTGTCATCAAGGATTATAGCAAACCGATGGGTGTAGCTACCTATACTACAGCAGCTGATATGCCTGACAACTTGCGCAATGCATTGCCTGATATAGAGCAACTCCGCAACCTCTTGTCTGAGAAAGAATACTAACCTACTCTACTTTCATCCCCTTACCGCCATTTATGTTTTCGGACATGAATGGCGTTTTTTTTGTGTATGTACTTGCAAGAATGAAAAAAATGTAGTAACTTTGCACCCGTAATTAGCCCACGCCTTGGGATTATGTCTTTCGGGTGGGGTGGTTGCAGACATAATAAAGGCGTCAAAACGGGGTCCCCGATAAAACTCGTTTTATGGGGTGTCCAACGCGCTTTGTGCTTGGCTTCTCAGAATCTGGTAAATTCAATGTAAATCCAACACATTGCAGCATTTTGATGTCCTCGGGATATGTATATCTAAATCCGTACACCAAATAAGAACAGGTGTGCGCATTCGTACATATCAGCGTGGGCTTCGGTGTTGCTTGTTCGGATTTACAGGCGATACCAGAGCCTTGAGAAGCGGAACAGCAACAGTGCAGTCCCGCTTTTTTTATACAAATGCCTTGCGTTTGTATGGAAGCGGAGCACTATTTAGCAGGTGACCGCTTTTTTATATGCCTACTATTATCCATGAGTAACTTCTCTTTGGACATACGGGGTATTCTCAGGACCTCAAGGTATGGGGAGAAGTTGTTTATGGATTTAGTGACCGATAGCAAAAGAACCAACAAGAACCAAAGCGTTTCTTGCCCACATAGCGAAAAAGTACTACCTTTGCAAGTTAAAGTGTAATTATAAATCAATTAAACAAAAAATTATTATGAAAAAAATCATTTTCTTTTTCGGTGCTGCGGCACTTATTTGCAGTTGTTCTGCTCCTAAAGCAACGAGTTATTCTTACTCAGAGTACAAAACTATTTCTCCTTCTCAATCTGTTTACACCGTTCCACTTGTGGCAGATTTGAATGTGGCTTCAGAGCGTATCACTTATGCAGAGCGTGTGAACCAAAACATCACCAAGTTGACCGATGCAGAAGTAGAGGCACTCGCATCTCGTGAGAAAGAAGTAGTGGTAGCCAATGCTGCAAAAGCGAATAATGCAGATGTGATTGTTGCGCCAACAATCAATATCACAACAGATGTGAACAAAAATCTGGTAATCGTAGTGACAGGTTATCCTGCTACCTACAAGAACTTCCGTAATGTGACAGAAGCAGAAAAATGGATTATTGACAATGCGAATGCAGCACAAGACAAATCAGGAGAGAAAAAAGTCAATCCACTTGGTGGACTGTTAAAAAAGAAGAAATAATTAGGTCATCAGTGGATTAATATCGACAATATGAAAAGAGTATTTTCGTCTATATTATTACTCTTGTTGATTGCTATATCCTATCCTATTATTGCTCAAGAACGCAATGTAATTGTTAATACGAGCTCTGTAGATCGTACTGTCATTACCACTAATCCTACCTCAGAAGGTAATATGGATATATGGGCACAGTTAGAACAGGAACGCATCGCTGCAGAAAAAGCGGAGCAAGAGCGTATTGAGGCAGCAAAGAAAGCAGAAAAGGAAAGGATTGCCGCTGCAAAAGCAGAACAAGAGCGCATAGCAGCTGAGCAAGCAGCGCGGCTTGCGGCAGAGAAAGCAGAACAAGAGCGCATAGCAGCCGAGCAAGAACGCTACAAATCCGAAAAGGCTGAACAGCAACGAATAGCGGATAGTATTAGTACAGCAAAGCGTCTTGAAGCACAAGCTATAAAAAAAGCGCATCAGGATAGCCTAAAAACTGCCAGAAAAGAGCGTATAGCTGCTTATCCATGGAGTAATTTTATTATGGTAAATGGAGCATACGCATTCTATCCAGAATATGCGTTTGGTATTACTTATGCTTGTGTAAAGCAGTGTGGTTTTTATATCAGTGCCATGATGAATCCATCTATACGCTTCCATGCAGACTATCATGCTCAGGCACATGGTACAATTTTTGATGGTGAGTATCCATTCTATTCTGGCAACTATACATCTACCCGCGTATCTGCAACCGCAGGTGCACTTGTTCGCTTACATATACCCATGTATCTTTATGCTGGTGTAGGCTACGGCTATCGCGGATTGTTCTACGAAACCACCGACCATGAGTGGGTTGCATGGCATACTGCCAATACCATCTATCATGGTATGCATTGGGAAGCTGGTCTGATGGGAAATATCAAAGGATTTGCCATTTCATTGGGCGTGTCAAGTATCACGGATTTTTCGAATATGTACTACGAGGCAAAACTTGGATTGGGTTACTGCTTTTAATTTAGAATGCTTATGAAAAGAAATTATTTGTATTACTTACTGACCATACTGCTTCTTGCTGTGTCGTGCGAGAAGGATGAGATGGCATGTACGACCGCTGTCGAAACCCAAGAAGTTAGTTCTATTGCCGCTACCACTGCCCAATGTGGCGGAATCATATCATCAGATGGTAATCCAACGATCAAAGAAGCAGGAGTAGAATGGTGTACCACCAGTGATTTTGAGAGTAATGTATCGTGTACTTCGATAGCCAAAGCAAAATTGGGAAAGTTTGCATGTGAGATAACAAATCTTAAAGATAATACGCAATACTATGTGCGCGCATATGCCAGAAATAGTTATGGTACTATCTATGGTGAAGTGTTGTCGTTTAAGACTCTGGAGATAGTCCTACCAGCGGTACTAACGGATTCTGTGACAAACATATCTCCTACATCCGCTACCGTTGGCGGAGAGGTTACTAATGATGGCAATGGAGTGGTTACTGAGCGCGGTGTGGTGTATAGTACCAATTCCAACCCTACTATAGAGAATAACAAAGTAGTTTGTGGTAGCGGTAAAGGTACATTCACTTGTAATCTATCTAATTTGCAAGAAGTCACTACTTACTATGTTCGTGCTTATGCTATAAACCAAAAGGGTACTGCATATGGCGAGGAAAAATCGTTTACAACAACTGCGATAGCCATCCCAACAGTGACAACTTCGTCAGTAACAAGTGTCTCATACACCTCAGCAACTGTTGGTGGAGAGGTTACTGATGATGGCGATGGAGTGGTAGCTGAGCGTGGCGTGGTGTATAGCACCAATCCAAATCCTACTGTAGAGAATAACAAAGTAGTTAGTGGCAGCGGTAAAGGATCATTTACTTGTAGTTTGAATGATTTGCAAGAAAGCACTACTTACTATGTGCGCGCTTATGCAGTAAATGAAAAGGGTACTGCATATGGAGAAGAGACATCATTTACAACCAAGGCGATAACCGTCCCAACAGTGATAACATCTTCTGTGAATAATATCTCTTATACTTCCGCAACTATTGATGGTACTGTAACGGATGATGGTGGCGCAAGTGTAACCGAGCGTGGCGTGGTGTATAGCACAACTCCTAATCCAACCACCTCAAATAGTAAGGTATCTCGTGGTAGCGGTAAAGGAGCATTTACCTGTAATTTGACTTATTTGCAGGACGGTGTAACATACTATGTACGCGCGTATGCAGTAAACCAAAAGGGTACTGCATATGGCGAGGAGAAATCGTTTACAACCAAGGCTATAACCGTACCAACAGTTATAACATCTTCTGTGAATAATATCTCTTATACTTCCGCAACTATTGATGGTACTGTAACTGATTATGGTGGCGCTACTGTAACCGAGCGTGGCGTGGTATATAGCACTACCCCTAATCCTACTACCTCAAATAGTAAGGTAGTTAGCGGCAGTGGTAAAGGTGCATTTAGTTGCAATTTGAATGATTTGCAAGAAGGCACTACTTACTATGTTCGTGCATATGCAGTGAACCAAAAGGGAACGGCATATGGAGAACAACAGTCTTTTATGACTAAAAAAGCAGGAATATTCTCTGTTTCCTCTTCAAAGAAAGTAATTTTCTCTTCTGGTAACCTGCAATATCATCCAGCAAATAATAAATGGCGTTTTGCAGAGAATCAATGGGATTATATTGGTGCTGCAAACCGCAATTGTTCTTCTACTTATAGCGGTTGGTTGGATTTGTTCGGTTGGAGTACAAGTGCTACTAATTTTGGTGTAAGTACATCTATTAATGAAAATGATTATAGTGGTTCATTTGTAGATTGGGGTTCGAATAAGATTGGTAATGATGTTCCTAATACATGGCGTACATTGACTAATGATGAATATTATTATCTCCGATATCATCGTGCTAATGCCAATGATTTAGTCGGTATTGCTCAGGTAGATGGTGTAAATGGTTTGATTTTGTTGCCTGATAATTGGACTTGTCCTAATGATGTGACTTTCAAATCAGGTTTCCATAGTGATAATAGTGTAGAAGCATACGGTCAATACCAAATATTCACCACAGACCAATGGTCAAAATTAGAGTCCGCTGGTGCAGTCTTCCTGCCTGCTGCGGGCGAACGCTACGGCTTTAATGTGAACAATGTGCAGAACAGCGGCCGCTATTGGTCTGCCACAGGGAGCGATGGCAAGTACGCGAACGGACTATACCTCCACTCGGACATCGCGCACATGTTCGTAGGATGGCGCAACTACGGCTATTCAGTCCGCCTTGTCAAGGATTTATAATAAGCATCCCGATTTTGTTCGCAGGCGAAGCCACAACAAAATCTCCAAATGGAAAATTCTGACCTTTAATTCAAACTCATCCCTTGCCAATTCTCGTGGTAGGGGATGAGTTTTTATAATAGATTGTTCTTCTTGCTCGTATTCAAGCACTCCTTCGCAAGCAGACTTTCATCCTACCGCCTACTGTGAACATCAGAGTGGTAACCGAGTGGTTTCGAAAGATTATACATAGGATACGAAAAAGATATAGATAGGCTTTTTTGTTCTATGCTCGTGTTTCATCCTCAGAGTGGGAACTCTTCGGACACATCGCTCGGAGTGCGTTCCGTCGCACTCCTTCAGGTCGCGAAATGGTCGCGTAGAAAGTGAGTGATTTGAGGCTTGATTACACAAGAATTGTCGGCATACACAACATTTTTGCAAAAAAACATTTGCTCAATTCAAAGATTTTCAGTACCTTTGTACGCTTTTTGCGAAATACATTATCATTAACCAAATAAATATGAAGCACATCTTTTTTATTCTGCTTGCCATTATCGGACTCATCTCCTGTGGCAACACTGCGCAAAACGCTCAGAATGAAGCGAATGCGAACACACAAAACCCAATCATGCCTATCGTATTTGTAGGCGAAAACACCGAAGTTACCCTCACCGATTACTTGCCAGCACTCACCGAAGAGGACGAAGTGGTATTCTCCACTGAGCCTTCGTACCAAGTGAGCAATGTAACGGCTGATGCCTTCACCCTCAATGGCGACCACACCCTCTCTATTCTCAGCGTGGATGTACCTGCCAAAGGATTGCACTACGATATCCCTATCGTACCACAATCGCAATACGAGGTAGGTTTGGCTACCAAATCATTCTCTGACTCTACTATCACTATCAGCGTTCTCAACCAATATGAGCACCTGCAATTCCGCGTACTCTGGCAAGACACGCGCGCGAAAGAGTGTGTAGAATACGAGCAATACGGAACCGAAGCTACCATCACCATCGAACCAGCATGGCGCGAGAGCAAAGGTCGTAGTTTCGTCCGCGTATATGCATACGCCGACGGCAAACACCTCAACGACTTGCTTATCCCAATGCAAGACGGTAAGGTGGTGAACGATGTGGCAGAGCTCACCCGTTTTGACGACCACGCACAAATCCTCTACTCGCTGATGATTGACCGTTTCCACAACGGCAACAAGAATAACGACTGGAAAATGAACAGCCCAGAAGTATTGGACATTGTGGACTATCAAGGTGGCGACATCAAGGGTATTCAGAAGAAAATCGAAGAGGGATTCTTCGAGGAGTTGGGTATCACCACCATTTGGATCTCTCCTATCACCCAAAACCCTTGGGACGCTTGGGGTATGTATCCATTCGCTAACGGCAACAAATACGACAGCACCAAGACCTATACCAAGTTCTCTGGTTATCACGGTTATTGGCCAATCTTTGCCACCACAGTGGAAAAGCGTTTCACCACCGAGCAAGAGTTGCACGACATGTTGGCTACCGCACACAAGCATGGCATGAATGTCATTCTCGACTATGTAGCTAATCACATGCACATCAACTCCCCTACCCTGCAAGAGCACCCCGACTGGCACACCGATAGTATCTTGCCTGACGGAAGACGCAACTTCGAGCTTTGGGACGAGGCACGCCTCACCACATGGTTTGATGTGCATATCCCTACCCTCGACTTGGAGCGCCCAGAGGTATGCGCACCTATGACTGACTCAGCATTGGTATGGCTGGATAAATTTGCTTTTGACGGTTTCCGCCACGATGCTTGCAAGCATATCCCACTCAACTACTGGCGCGAGTTGGGCAAGAAAATGAAACAACGCTACCCAGACCGCCACATCTGGATGATTGGCGAGACATACGGCGACCCAGCACTGATTGGTTCGTATGTGAAGACAGGTATGCTGAACGCACAGTTTGACTTCAATATCTATCATACCGCTATTGATGTACTCGGCAAACCAGAGCAATCGCTCACCAAGATGAATAACACCATTCTGGAGTCGCTCGCTGCTTACGGCGCGCACCACACCATGGGTAACATCTCTGGCAACCACGACAAATGCCGTTTCATATCGTTGGCAGGTAAGGCAGTTAGTTGGGACGAGAACGACAAAGCTGCAGGTTGGACACGCCACATTGGCGTGACTGCCGACGGCAACAAAGAGCAGGAAGCACATGCCTACCGTATGGCTATGCTCTTGGAGGTCATCAACTTCACTATCCCTGGTGTACCTTGCGTATATCAAGGCGATGAGTACGGCGAGGCGGGTGCTAACGACCCAGACAACCGCCATATGATGAAGTTCGACGGTCTGAACAAGGAGCAAGCAGCTTTCCGTGCTAAAGTACAAGAGTTGGCTCAACTCCGCCGCAACAATATGGCATTGCTCTATGGCGAGTATATCCCTGTAGAGGTAACAGACACACTACTCCACTTCCAACGCGTATATATGGGCGATGTAGTAGATGTAGTCATTGACCTCAATGGCGAGAGCAGCATCACCGTGAACGGCGACAAGGTTTGGAGCATTTAATCCAGACGCCGGAAGCCAGAAGCCAAACATTGGCAACCAGACGCCGGATGCCGGAAATTGGCAACCGGACACTGGAAGCCGGAAATTGGCAACCGGTCTCCGGATGCCGGCTCCCAAAAGCATTAACAACAACCAATAATAACAATCAACAACAATGAAGAAACTATTTTTCGCAGCGTTAGGATTGCTCTGTTTAGCATCCTGCGCAAAGCAGCCTTGCTGCCAGTTGGAGCACCCATGCTACGCATACGATGCTACCATTTACGAACTTAACACCCGTCAATTGACCGAAGAAGGTACTTTCAAAGCAGCTGAAGCCGTATTGCCAGCATTGAAAGAGATTGGCGTGGACATTATTTGGATTATGCCTATCCAAAAGATCGGCGTTTTGGAGCGTAAAGGTAGCCTTGGTAGCTACTACGCTATTACCGACTACTGCACACTCAACCCTGAGTTTGGTACACGCGCTGACTTCGAGCACTTCCTCGCAGAGGCACACAAGTTGGGCTTGAAAGTTATTCTGGATTGGGTAGCTAACCACACCGCTCCAGATAGCGAGTGGACCAAGAATGACGGCTGGCACTACCGCGACAGTTTGGGCAACCTCATGGTACAATACGACTGGACCGACATCTCTAAACTCAACTACGACAACCAAGACATGCGCGCTGCTATGAAACAAGCAATGCACTGGTGGATGGACACTATCGGTATCGATGGTTTCCGTTGCGATGTGGCTGGCGAGGTTCCTACCGACTTCTGGAACGAGGTGATGGCTGAGCTTCGCGCGAAACACCCTAACATGTTCACTTTGGCAGAGGACGAGGCAGAGGCACAAGACCTCACCGAGACTGCTTTCGACATGTACTATGGTTGGGAACTTCACCACCTCATGAACGGCGCTGCACAAGGCACCAAGACCGTAGAGGACCTCTGGAGCTATTTTGCAAAAGCAGACACTACCATCCGTAAAGAGGCTATCCGCATGAACTTCACCTCTAACCACGATGAGAACTCATGGAACGGTACTGAGTTCGAGCGCATGGGTGACGCTGCTAACCTCTTCGCTGCGTTCACCTATGTAGTACCAGGTATGCCTATGATTTATACAGGTCAACCAAGTGGCAACCACCATCGTTTGGCATTCTTCGAGAAGGACCTCATCGACCGCGTTGAGAACGCACCACAACACGAGATGTACAAGAAACTCAATGCATTGCGTGCAGAGAACTTCGCTTTGTGGAGCAACGAGATTGGCGCTCCTATGGTTCGCCTCGCTGCTGACAACGACAAGATCTTCGCTTGCGTTCGCCACGCTGTATGCCCAAAGAGCGGCAAAGAGAACACCGTAGTGGCTGTGATGAATATGTCAGCTGAGGAGCAAGTAGTAAATGTAGTTGTTGACCAATACGCTGGCGAGTACAACTGCATCTGCGGCAAAACTATGACCATCGAGGCTCAACAAACCCTCACCCTCCAACCTTGGCAACACATGATCCTGACCAAGTAATCGTAAGTATCTAAATGACGATTCAACAAAAGAGAGTACCAATTTTTTGGTACTCTCTTCTTTTGTTCCCCTTTTCTTGTTTAACAATGACAGGCGTTTGCAAACAACAATCGCCACAGGCATACCCTGTGGCGATTGATTATCATGTCTATAGCCTATAAACTATAGCCTCACTATTACTCAGCCATCAAAAGCTCCATGATGGTGCAAGCTGACTTAGCCACTGGGCTACCTGGGCCAAAGATAGCAGCCACACCTGCCTTGTAGAGGTAGTCATAGTCTTGCGCTGGGATTACACCACCAGCGATTACCATGATATCCTCGCGACCAAGCTTCTTGAGTTCCTCAATCACTTGTGGTACCAATGTCTTGTGACCAGCAGCGAGTGAAGATACACCCAATACGTGAACATCGTTCTCAACCGCTTGCTTAGCAGCCTCCGCTGGAGTTTGGAACAATGGACCCATATCCACATCAAAACCGCAGTCAGCGTAGCCAGTAGCTACCACCTTAGCACCACGGTCGTGACCGTCTTGACCCATCTTAGCAATCATGATACGAGGTTGACGACCCTCTTGCTTAGCAAATGCTGCTGTAAGTTCTTGTGCCTTAACGAAGAACTCGTCATTCTTAGTTCCTGATGCGTACACGCCTGAAATAGTTCTAATAGTTGCTGAATAGCGTCCAACCACCTTCTCGCAAGCGTCAGAGATCTCGCCCAATGAAGCGCGGAGACCTGCTGCCTTAACTGCCAAAGCGAGCAAGTTGTTAGAGCATTTTTTACCATCTGCCCACTCTTGTACAGTAGCGGTGATCTCCTCAAGAGCTGCTTGTACAGCAGCCTCATCGCGTTTAGCACGAAGCTCTTGGAGACGAGCTACTTGCTCCTCGCGTACTGCGGTATTGTCGATCTCAAGGATATCGATTGGATCCTCGTGAGCCAAGCGGTGCTCGTTCACGCCGATAATCTTTTGCTCACCAGAGTCGATGCGAGCTTGTGTGCGCGCAGCAGCCTCCTCGATACGCATTTTTGGAATACCGGTCTCGATAGCAGCAGCCATACCACCCAATTTCTCGATCTCTTGGATGTGTGCCCAAGCTTTCTCAGCGAGCTCTTGAGTCAATTGCTCTACATAGTAAGAACCTGCCCATGGGTCGATAGCCTTACATACCTTAGTCTCCTCTTGGATGTAGATCTGAGTGTT
>JAZSGL010000094.1:0-43285 GCA_045532735.1 Paludibacteraceae bacterium
TGCTAAACTCGCTGGTACTGAGCGTGGTATCACTGAGCCAACTCCTACTTTCTCTGCTTGCTTCGGCCAAGCATTCTTGGAGTTACACCCAACTAAATATGCTGAGGAGCTCGTAAAACGCATGGAGAAATCTGGCGCTAAGGCTTACCTCGTTAACACTGGCTGGAACGGTACTGGCAAGCGTATCTCTATCCGTGATACACGTGGTATCATCGACGCTATCCTCGGTGGCGACATCTTGAACGCTCCTACCAAGAAGATCCCATTCTTCGATTTCGAGGTTCCAACTGCATTGCCAGGTGTTGATCCTGCAATCCTCGACCCACGCGACACTTACGCTGACGCTGCTCAATGGGAAGAGAAGGCTAAGGACTTGGCTGGTCGTTTCATCAAGAACTTCGCTAAGTACACCACCAACGAGGCAGGTAAAGCTCTCGTTGCAGCTGGCCCACAACTCTAATCCTTTAGAGAATAAATATTCCAAGAAGGTGTGTCTACTAGACGCACCTTCTTTTTTGCTGTCAATTACGCACTATTCACGCACAATAGACGGACAATACACGCACAATAAGCGCACTATTCCTTACTTATCGTAATGATAAAAGCATGTTATCTATGTTCGAATATATACCAAGTCGATGTGTACAATCCGCCACCTAATCTGCTGATTTTCACGCGCACTCCCATCAACCGCGTGTACAATTGCATATCAAACTTGCATATTTACCAAAAAAGCACTACCTTTGCAAACGAAATGGAAATGCAAGTGCTTAACATATCCGTAGCGGAAATCCTCAACATGCTCATCATGCTGTTGGGCGTGGCGATTGTCATCATCGCTGCTATCTCATACCACAAACGAAGTTCCATTCGTATGCAAGCTGCCCATCAAAAGATAGACGAGCTATCTAAGCGCATGGCAGAGCAAGAAACGGCACTTCTCAAACAGCAGCACCTCTACGATTTAGATAAGCGCCTAAACACTATTCGCACGCAACACCCCACCCCAGAGAAAACATGGACGAACTATCGCTCTATGCTCCAAGACATTGACACCGTATTAAATGGTTGGATAACTGCATTGGAAAGTCGTACACAATTAGTAGAGCGCGAGGTACAATTCTGCACATACTTGCTTGTCTATCCTCACCTAACCTTAGACAAAATCGCGCAATATATCCGCTACTCCGAAAAGAGCATACGCAACTACAAACAGCGAATCGCTCATAAATTGGGCGTATCATCTGCCGATTTGCACGAACACTTGCAGAATGATATGCTGAGCTATTTATATAACGATACTATTAACCCTAAAAAATAAGCCGTATGAAAACAACCCATTTCCTTCCACTATCTCAATCTATCCTATGGATAACTCTATTAGCTTCCATCATCATACTCGTCGGAATAGGTGTGATAGTCTATCAATGGCTACAACTGCAACAACCTCATTTGTTGTTCGCCCTCATAGTGCTCGTCGTAGCCCTACTCAGTTGTATGGTGCTCATCCCACGTAAATTAACAGCAACAACAGACGAGATCAACATCCACCTTCTCGCATGGAAAATCAACATCCCTGCCGATGAA
Organism: Paludibacteraceae bacterium; assembly: GCA_045532735.1. Classification (GTDB taxonomy): domain Bacteria; phylum Bacteroidota; class Bacteroidia; order Bacteroidales; family Paludibacteraceae; genus Colicola. The sequence goes on from JAZSGL010000094.1 coordinate 1,588, forward strand.
ATCGTGAAGATTGAGCACTATCCACACGGCATTCAGTCCAGCCGTATTGCAGGAGCTGGTGGATTCTTTGGTAACCTAGGATTGTTTACTTGCAAAGAATGTGGCAAACACTTGTCTTTGATTACCGACCCTATGGATGTCTGCATCATCACCCGCAAAAGCAAAATGCCCATCGCGGTGAGCATCAAAGACAACAGCGTTTTCAACGCCATTGCCGAAATGCAAGAGAAAAATTAAGGAACTACACAGAAAAGATATCTTGCAGAACAAGGGCTGCCATCGCCTCTACCACAGCTACAGCACGCACAGCGATACAGGCATCATGCCTTCCAATAACCTTTTTATCTTCTTCCTTCCCTTCAGGGAGGGGATGGGGGTAGGCTTTTTCAAATGTCTTGCGATTGGAAGCTGTAGGCTTGATGACACAACGGAAAACTATAGGTGTTCCATCGGATATACCTCCTGCTATTCCGCCAGAGATAAGAGTGTGGTTTTCTGAGAGATACATCTCGCTGCCTTTCAAACTTACACCCTCAAAGCCTGATCCATACTCAAAGCCTTTGCAGCCATTAATACTCATCATCGCAAACGCCAAATGACTTTGGAGTTTATCGAAAATCGGTTCACCAACTCCAATAGGTAAGCCAGTAATAGTACATTGCACAATACCGCCAATACTATCACCTTCTTGACGGATGTTGCTTATATATTCCTCAAAATGAGCTGGATTTGTCTCACTACCTACTTGCACCAATTCGGCATGAATATGGATATTCTTCTCTTTCAGCAATTGCTGTGCTACACTTCCTGCCACAACCCTCGAAGCCGTCTCACGAGCGGAAGCTCTACCACCGCCACGATGGTCACGAATACCATATTTCTCTTGATAGGTTCGGTCTGCATGCCCAATACGATACGAGTACTTTAGCCATTCGTAATCTTCTGGGCGAGCATCTTTATTGCGAATGATAAACGCAATGGGCGTCCCCAATGTCACACCATCAAGCACACCACTTAGCCACTCGACCTCATCCTTTTCGCGCTTTGCGCGTGGCGAAACACCCTTCCCTTCTGGGAGAGGTTGTGGGCAGGCTCTTCCCGCACGTTTGTCCAACGCCTCGCGAATCATATCCATATCAATATGTACACCCGCAGGCACACCATCCAACACACCACCAATAGCCTTGCCGTGTGACTCCCCAAAAGAGGTAAAAACAAAGTTTTTTCCTAATGTATTCATCACTTATTCGCTTTATTGGCTGCAAAATTACTAAAAATATTGCACATATAAAAAAAAAGTAGTAACTTTGCACGATAAAACTTGTACTAATCAATAAAATCGTAGGCAAAACATGAAAAAACTATTCCTTCTAGCCATTGCTGCTATATTTTGCTCCATATATACTACTTTCGCTGCAACTAAAACCTTGTGGTTAATTGGCGACGCAACTATGGCACATTATACAGACAGCACATTAGCGTATGGTTGGGGAACTGCGTTTGAGCAGTATGTTAACAATCGAATCGGTATCGTCAACATGGCGGGCACTGGTATTAGTGCTACCATTTTTGACGAGAATAGTATGATAAAAAAAATTGAGGATCTCCCCCAAAAGTCATATATACTCATACAGTTAGGGACTAACGATTTACGAGAGGATATTCCGGCACAATATAGTTCTAGCGAAACTTTCGCACTCCGTTTAAATAAAATTATCAGTACTGCACACAAAAATAAGATAAACATAGTCCTCTGCACACCATTAGCTCAACCATATTATAAAGACGGGCTGCTGATTAATCGACTCGGCATATACCCTGATATTATCCGTCGTGTTGCCACATATAATCACGTTCTACTACTAGACTTGGAGACTGCGTCTCGCAATTGGCTCAACGGAATGACTGAAGAACAAGCGGCTGCTTACTATATTACACTTGATCGTAGGCAACTTGTAAATGGTGAATATCAGCTCAACAGAGAAGGAGCTGAGGTTGTAGCAAAAATGGCAAAAGATGCCATCCTAAATAGCGAATCCAAGTTAAAAAAGGAAATTATTAAATAAACAAAGTATTACCTTTTCACCGTGATTATTATAGAAGATATTCTCAATATCGCAGTATCATACATGCAAGCCAACCCACTGGGATGTGGTTTGTTGGGTGCTATGCTACTTGTTGTACTACACCAATTGTATTTCTATCTTCGCTACATCAGAAAAGGGGCAAAAGTTACACCATTGGTTCAATATACTGATAACCAGTCTTTACCCGGAGTAAGTGTCATCGTTTGCGCACGAAACGAAGAAACCAACTTGCAGAACTATCTTCACACATTACTCAACCAAGATTATCCTACCTTTGAAGTCATAGTAGTGGATGACGGTTCGGAAGATAATACTCACACCATTTTAGAGCAATACAGCCAACAAAATTCTAAATTATATCACACCTTTGTCCCACATGGTGCACGAGTTATCAGCAGCAAAAAACTTGCATTGACCATTGGTATCAAAGCAGCGAATTACGATTATATCTTACTTACCGATGCAGATTGTCGACCTGAATCGCGTCATTGGATTCGCGGAATGATAGCAGGCTTTCAAGCAAAAGAAACCGAAATCGTCCTAGGATTTGGTCCTTACTTTGAAACAAAAGGACTACTAAATCGACTAATTTGCTACGATACACTTTTCAACGGACTACAATACATGGGAATGGCCAAATCGGGACATCCATATATGGGAGTCGGACGCAACTTAGCGTACCGCAAAGAAACATTCTTTGCCAATGGCGGCTTTCAAGGACTACTGAACACACGAGCTGGCGATGATGATTTATTTGTCAACAAAGTTGCCACCTGTAGCAACACGAACGTGGTATGCAATCCTGATACACTCATTTGGTCACCTCCTAAACGCACTTGGCATGAATGGTTCCACCAAAAACGCCGTCATTTAGGAGTATCACCGCTTTACAACACGACTAGTAAAATCCGTCTTATCTTAGAACCTCTCAGCAGAGGCTTAGCACATATCTTGTTGATCCTTTGCATAGTACATAGTCTCTCTACTGAGCAATGGATTATTGCAGCCTCTGCACTTGGGCTATGGCTCATTCGTCTACTCACGCAACTGATTATTATCAATGTAGCGAACAAGAGATTGCATATGCGTGGCGTTGGATTAGGCATCATATTGTACGATATTGCATTACCCCTAATCAACCTATTTATTTTGACAACCCAACCTCTATTTCGCCAAAAGCAACAATTTTACTGGTAACAAAAAACGCCCAACATTACACTACCTATATTACTTTAAATAAACCCGTACAATATTAAACTACACAATAAAATTATGGAAGAACAAAAACTCAACATCAACCTCTCTCCAGAGGTAGCTGAAGGTAACTATTCTAATCTTGCAATCGTAGCGCACTCCTCATCAGAGTTCGTAGTGGACTTTGTACGCATGATGCCAGGTCAAAAGAGTGCGAATGTGCAGTCACGTATTATCATGACCCCAGAGAATACCAAGAAACTTCTCTTTGCTCTCCAAGAGAATGTAGCAAAATACGAGAAGCAATTTGGGACAATCAAAATCAACGGGACCCCTTCTCCCGGAAGTACTATTCCGATGTCCTTCGGAGGCGGTCAAGCATAGAAAATATTAACCAGACCGCTTTTACAAACTGAGAGATATTAGACCGTGTTACTGTTAGACCGCGCTTCGCGCTGAGAGACATCCATAATCTAACAGCGAAGCGATCTAACAACGCAGTGGTCTAACTTCTAACAGCGAGCATAGTGAACGGTCATAAATCTTTTAACCTATGAAGAAGACTTTCCCAGCCAGTCAACTCATTATCAATGAGGACGGCAGTATATTCCACCTTCATATTCGCCCCGAACATTTGGCGGATAAGGTGATATTAGTAGGTGACCAAGGTCGCGTGAATATGGTGGCTTCGTTCTTTGACGAAGGTAGTATCGAGTGCGATATCCAAAGCCGCGAGTTCCATACCATCACAGGTAAGTACCACGGCAAACGCATCTCATGTATCTCTACAGGTATCGGCACAGACAACTGCGATATTGTGCTCAACGAAATTGATGCCCTTGCTAATATCGACTTTGCCACCCGTACCGAGAAAGACGAGCACCGCACTCTTGAGATTGTGCGTATCGGTACTTGTGGCGGTATGCAAGAGGACATTCCATTAGGTACTTTTCTCGTGAGCGAGAAATCTATCGGTTGGGACGGTGTCTTGGCTTTCTACGAAGGTCGTGACGAGATTGCTGACCTCGGATTTGAGGATGCATTGGTGGATTTTATCCACTATCCTGCTAAGGCGGCTCGCCCATACGTAGTAGCTGCTAATCCTGAACTCGTCAACCGCATTGCTGGCGATGATATGACGCGCGGTTGCACCATTGCTGCCAACGGTTTCTATGGTCCTCAGGGACGCGTACTTCGTTGTGATATTGCGGTAAAAGATATCAACGACCGTATCACCGACTTCCGCTATGAGGGGCAACGCATCACCAACTACGAGATGGAAGGTAGCGCCATTGCAGGCCTCAGCTTGCTGATGGAACACAAAGCCATGACCGTCTGCTGCGTGATTGCACAACGCAAGGTGGAAGCGGCGAATACCGACTATAAACCTCGCATCAAACAATTGGTACAAACCGTATTAGAAAGAATTTAATAAGACCTTAATGTCTTTTATGACCTTAAAGTCCTTAAACAATAGACAATGAAGAAATTAGCCATCCTCAGTCTTGCGCTCATAGCACTCAGCGCATGCTGCAAACAAGAACAAACATTCGACTACACCGTGGACAAATTCTATGACCTCGAGATTCTGCGCTACCAAGTGCCAGAGTTTGACTCACTGAGTCTGCAACAAAAGACCCTCGTTTATCACCTCACCGAAGCAGCTTTGCACGGTCGTGATATCCTCTTCGACCAAAACGGTCGCTACAACCTGCGTATCCGCCGTGCGTTAGAGGCACTCTATACCCAATACAAGGGTGATAAGACTAGCGCTGAGTTCGTTAACTTTGAAAAATACCTCAAACGCGTATGGTTTGCCAATGGCATTCACCACCACTACGCATCTGACAAGTTCCAACCTGAGTTCTCTCAGGAGTGGTTCGTTGCTGCATGCGCAGAAGCTGGTATCACCTATGACGAAGCAATTCTACCAGTCATCTTCGACCCAACCGTGATGCCTAAATCGCTCAGCCTTGAGGGCGAAGACCTCCTCCTTGCATCTGCCAACAACTACTACGAGGGCGTGACCCAAACCGAGGCAGAGGCATACTACGAAGCACACAAAGATAACTCTGCGGAGCCACTCTGGATTGGTCTTAACAGCAAACTCATCAAGGAGAACGGCAAAGTCGTGGAGCGCGTGTATAAAGTAGGAGGTATGTATAGTGCTGCTCTCGAGAAAGTGGTTGAGCACCTTGAGAAGGCCCTCCCATTTGCAGAGAACGAGCAACAACGCCTCGTGATTGAAAAGATGATTGAGTTCAACAAGACTGGCGACCTCCGTGCCTTCAACGAGTACTGCATCGCTTGGGTAAAAGACCTCGACAGCCGTGTGGACTATGTGAACGGTTTTACCGAGACATATGCTGATCCTCTGGGTATTACAGGTACTTGGGAGTCACTCGTGAACTTCAAAGATATGCGTGCTACCCACCGTTGCCAAACCATTTCCGACAACGCTCAATGGTTCGAGGATAACTCTCCAACTGACAAGAAATACAAGAAAGAGGAAGTCAAGGGCGTAAGTGCAAAGGTAATCACTGCTGCAATCCTCGCAGGCGACTGCTATCCTGCTACCCCTATTGGTATCAACCTGCCAAACGCCAACTGGATTCGCAAGGACTATGGTTCTAAGTCTGTGACCATCGACAATATCACCCACGCCTACAACGAAGCTGCCAAGGGAAATGGCTTCAACGAGGAGTTTATGATTAGCCCTGAGGTGATTGCTATGTACGAGAAAGCAGGCGCATGCGGTGACCTCCACACCGACCTCCACGAGTGCGTAGGTCACGGTTCAGGTAAATTGATGCCAGGTGTTACTAAAGATGCCCTCAAGGAGCATGCTTCCACCATCGAGGAGGCACGTGCCGACTTGCTTGGCCTCTACTATATGGCTGATCCTAAATTGGTTGAACTCGGACTTCTAGAGGACGAAGAAGCATACAAAGGCTTCTACTACCAACAAATGATGAATGGTCTGATGACTCAACTTGTGCGTATTGAGCCAGGCAAAGACATCGAAGAATCACACATGCGCAACCGCCAACTGATTGCTCTCTGGGTGTTCAAGAACGCTACGAACAACGAGGTAGAAATGATCGAGCGCGATGGTAAGCACTATCTCCAAATCAATGATTACGAGGGTATTCGTCGTTTGTATGGCGAGTTGCTCCGCGAGATCCAACGCATCACTTCTGAAGGCGATTACCCTGCGGCTAAAGCAATGGTTGAGGAGTATGCTGTGAAGGTGGATCAAGACTTGCACAAAGAGATCTTGGAGCGCTACGAGAAGCTTAACTTGGCTCCATACAAAGGCTTTGTGAACCCTGTTTATACTGCACATTACGATGCTGAAGGCAATATCACGGATGTTACTCTCAACTACACCGAGGGTTATATCGAGCAACACTTGCGTTACTCCCGCGACTATTCCTTCTTGCCTGATATTAATTAATGTTGATCGAACTGCCAATATCAAAATCAATTGCAAATCGATTATTGATATTGCAAGCTATACACGGAGACGAGCTTATGCCCGTCTCCGATTCTATGCCCGACGATGTGCGAATAATGAGTGAGGCGATTGGGCTATTAGGTAAGAGGCTAAAGGCAAGAATTGACCTCGGCAATTGCGGTACTGCCATGCGCTTTCTCACTGCATACTGCGCACAGTTAGAGGGTCAAACGGTTATCCTCGATGGCATTGAGCGCATGCACCACCGTCCTATTGGTCAGTTGGTGGATGCATTGCGTGAGATAGGTGCAGATATTGAATATTTGAGTAAAGAAGGCTTTCCCCCTCTGAAGATTAAGGGATGTATATTGGACAAGCATAGGATAGTGACTATCAATAATCCACAATCCACGCAATTCGTTTCTGCCATGCTTCTGATTGGCGCGAATGCCCAAACAAATTCTACTTCCCCTTACATTACACTCACCCGTGAATTAATACAACGCTACACCACACTACACAATTCTACACAACGCTACACCATCGAAAAGGATTGGTCCTCTGCCGCTTTCTGGTACGAGTATGTGGCTCTTCATGGCGGTGAGATTACGCTCCCAGGTCTCTCTCGCGAGTCATTACAAGGCGACAAGGTTGTCGCCGATATCTTCGCTCACCTTGGCGTCCATACCATCTACACTGATGAAGGAATAACGATAAAGAAAGACAACGAGTTTTTAATCCAACAACATAAACAACTTAATCCAACAACATTGCGCGGCAATCAACTTCCTGCCGCGCCTGGAGCTAAAGCTAATAATCCTTGCCGCTCGAGGGAGTTGATTCGAGCGGAAGTTGTTGATATTGTCGTTGATAATACGCTCTCGTTGGATTTTGCAAATTGCCCCGATTTGTACCCCGCTGTCGCTCTCACTTGCGAGCGTTTGGGCATTGAACTACACGCCACAGGCACTGATTCCTTGCCTTTGAAAGAGTCCGACCGACTGCGCGCTATACGTGAGCATAGCACCAATCACGACCACCGCATTGCAATGGCATTGCTGATTGCTGGCTACGAGGTGGATGACACTGCATGCATTAGCAAATCCTATCCACAATTCCTAGAGTATTTCAACCTATTACAAAGAAAATATTCATCCGATCAATAAGAAAGTAATATTATGCGTAAAGGTGATAAAATACGATTCTTGGATGCGGTGGGCGGTGGTACTATTGTGCAATATGACGCGCAGCGAGAACTCGTTTGGGTAGAAACCGACGATGGTTTCGATGTAGGACCTATACCCGCAGCCAAGTGCGTGATGGATACAGCTGCCACTAGTTATCAACGCAAAGGGTGTATAGGTACACACAAGCAAAATGAGTCACCGACTACACCTGTCAGCACTCCCAAAACAGCTCCCGCGAAACGAACCAAGCGACAACGAGATGAGCATGTGATAGACCTGCATCTAGAATCTTTGCCTACTAACGGCAGCGGAATGACAGATGTGGAGAAACATCAATATCAACTGCGTTATTTCCGCATGGGCATACAACAACATATCCGCCACCGTGGACGACGCGTGGTGATCATTCATGGGAAAGGCAATGGCGTGCTGCGCAACGAGATACGACAGATACTCAAGCGCGACTTCGGAACACAAGTTGAAGTCCATGATGCCGATTTCGCTCGCTACGAAGAAGGAGCGACGCTTGTCGTAGTGAAGTAATAGAAGAGTGTAGTGTGTAAAGTGCAGAGTATAAAGGCGAGATTATTTGAATGAAAGAACTTCAAGAGCATATTACTGTGGTCGTTCCACGGAGAGGGATTAATGATGAAGGGAAAGGCAAGAAACATGCCCTTTATCGTCTTATCTCAGAGGCGAAGACGGAGTATGTGTGGATGCAAGATGATGATGTCGTTTTGGAGATTAAAGGCGAAAGGTTAGAGGTTAAAGGAGCAGATTTACTAATTCTTCCGCTGAGAATGGCATCGGAGAATGGGCGTCCATCTCTATTGGAGCGGTTGCAGATAGCGGAGTATGCAGCTATTCAGCAACTTACTATTGAAACCGCCAAGCGAGGGAATGCGGTGATGTGTAGCGGGGCGAATTTGATAGTCAAGCGTGATAGGTGGTTGGAATCGTATGCTGATTTGCACCCAGAAATTCCAAGTGGCGATGATATGTTTTTGTTGGAGTCGTTTAAGCGTAGGGGATTAAAGATTGCCGTGAGCGAGAGTGAAGAACTGACGGCGATTGTACGCCCACATACTTCGTGGCTTGCATTCTTCCGTCAACGTATGCGTTGGGCTGGTAAAGCGCCTAAATACACGGACAAAGATATTTTGCGCTGTGGTGCAGTGGTTTTATGTATGAATTTATTGCAGTTGGTTTGTCCATTGGTATTATTGGTAAAATTCCCTATTGAATACCGCATGATTAGATGCCGAGAAAAATCTGTTTCTTTGGGAACTGCTTTATTGCTTGAGATTGCATATCCAATATATATACTGTATACATTGATAGGTGGATTGTTTCTCAAGCATTGGTAGTGGCGAGTTACGCCATAAACCCGTCATGAACCCGTAAAAAATAAGAGAGGGGCAGATTAGCCACTCTCTTGTTTTTAGCGTTATGTGAGTAAGGATTACTCAGCCACTTCCTCTGCAGCTACCTCAGCATCAAACTCAGGAACAGCTTGAGCGGCTTGCTCTGCAGCAACTTGCTCTTGAGCTTGCTCTGTAACAACACTGCCTTCAACAACAGCAGCAGTTTCGCTCTTCTTTACACCAACAGCTACGATGCTCAATGCAACAACGATAGCAATCAAAGTCCAACTTGCTTTCTCTAAGAAGTCTGCAGTTTTAGGAGCACCCATTACTTGGTTTCCACTAGAGAAACCTGCAGCCAAACCGCCCCCCTTGCTGTTTTGAACCAACACCAAAAGGATGAGTAGGATTGCTGCAATGATAATCAAAATAGTTAATAGTACGTACATAATTTATTATTTTAAAAGTTTTAAAAGTTTCAAAGTTCAAAAGGTAAGTAACACAATCAGCCGACAAAGGTACTGAAAAATTTGCAACTGTGCAAATTTTTTAGGTTGAAAGTTACAAGTTTAAAGTATAACCATAAGATTTTTACCATTTTGCAACCGTATCGTTGTATATTTGATCTGCAATCTCTGCCACCATCGTATTGCAAAGTTCGTCTTGTACATCGGTGAGCATCTGCGAAGCATCAAAAGTTTGGTAAGCAGTATATGTCTTTTCGAAACTCTCCTCTGGCGCTACATTATTTGTGAAGCGAACCTTGACGGTAATCGTCAATTTGGTTTCAGAGGCATAGCTATCCGCAGACACAGCCATAGGCGTAAGGGTATATCCAGTAATTTCTCCTTCAATCTCTAAGTTACCCCCTCGACGTACCTGTTCCAGACGCGTTTGTCGCTGAAAAAGGTCACGAATACCATCGGAGAGGTTATTGGATAATGGCGCATAGACCAATGATGCCACATTAGGAAAATCAGCAATGCTAATCGTCTTTGTTGTAGCATAGTCGATAGAAGCACCATTGAACTTATAGGAGATAACACATGAAGGTAAAAGCAACGCAACTGTTGTCAGCAGCGTAATTTGGTGTAATGCGGTGCGAAGGTTAAATCGAATTGTTTTCATAAGCCATATTCCTTTATCTTTCGGTATAAGGTGCGTTCGCTCAACCCTAGTTCCACCGCAGTTGCCTTGCGATTGCCTCCATTCTTTATCAAAGCCTTTTGAATCGTATCTTTCTCCATATTAGAGAGTTTTAGGTCCTTCATTGTTTCCTCTACAACGACTTCAGGGATATCCTCTGGCACAACAGAGACTGTCGTAGGTGCCAATACTTGTCCCTGCTCCCACTCAACAATCTCATCCTCTACTTTGTTGCGCTGATCATAGGTCTTTTGCAATTGCTCAAGTTGCGTCTTGAGCATATCCATCTCACGTTTCATAGCTCCTACTACATTATAGAGCACCTTAAGTTCCTCCACGGGAAGTCCTTGCGAAGTCTGCTGTCCAACTAAGGCCAAGCCACGATGCATCTGATGGGCAGGTAAGTAGTGGGTTAAAATATCAGGAGTTATCTCACGGCGTTCTTCAATGAGGCTAATCTGCTGTGCCACGTTCTTAAGTTGACGCACATTACCCTGCCAGTAATATGCTTTGAGCATCTCATTAGCATCTTCTGTCAAGCGTATGGCTGGCATACGATACTTGTCAGCAAAATCCACTACAAATTTACGGAATAGCAAAGGGATGTCGTCTTTTCGTTCTCGCAATGCAGGCACTTTGATCTCTATCGTGTTAAGACGATAGTAGAGATCTTCACGAAAATGCCCTTCCTCGATGGCTTTAGGGATATTGAGGTTGGTCGCAGCCACCACACGTACATTGGTTTTCATCACTTTGGAATCACCCATACGTATAAACTCGCCCGTCTCAAGCACACGAAGCAATCGGGCCTGAGTAGATAAAGGCAGTTCACCCACCTCATCCAAAAAGAGGGTTCCTCCATCAGCAATTTCAAAGTAACCTTTGCGCTCGCTTTTTGCATCTGTAAAAGCCCCCTTAGTATGTCCAAAGAGCTCTGCATCGATTGTTCCTTCGGGGATAGCACCACAGTTGATTGCAAAGTAGGGACCATGTTTGCGAGGAGAGTATTGGTGAATGATCTTAGGGAAATGTTCCTTACCTACACCGCTCTCACCCGTAATCAATACACTCAAATCAGTTAATGCAACTTGCACAGCAATCTCAATTCCACGATTGAGCTGAGCACTATTTCCAATAATGCTAAATTGCTGCTTAATACGCTGTAATTCTTTCTGGTCCATAATCCACTAAATGTTTCAAAGTAAAATGTTATTCGGTTTAATGTTATTAATCTGCCAAAATGGCAGACAAAGGTACAACAAAAAATGCACATATGCAAGAATTTTGGTGTAAAACTCATTTTTTCGCATAAAAATTTGGTCAGTTAAAAAAAAAGCAGTACCTTTGCACGCTTTTTCGCACGTAATTATTAACCAGCCCACGAGATGGGGCATAAATAAATAAGAACAATGAAACGTACTTTCCAACCAAGCCAACGTCGTCGTCGTAACAAACACGGTTTCCGTGCTCGTATGGCTACTGCAAATGGTCGTCGCGTATTGGCAGCTCGCCGCGCACACGGTCGCAAGAAATTGACTGTAGCAGACGAAGGTCGTCACAAACGCTAATCAACGATTAGACTACCTTAGGGCTTTTTCCTAAGGCATCAGCATAGGGAAAAGAGTATAGACTCCTTTCCCTTATTGCGTTGATTAGTTCAGAGTTTAACGTTTAGAAACAGAGAATATGGAATCAACAAGACAACAGAAGATTGAGCGCTTGATTCAGAAGGATTTGAGCGATATATTATTAAAGTACGCGCGCGCGATGCGCGGGACATTAATCTCAGTAAGCGAGGTTCGCATCTCCCCAGACTTGAGCACAGCTCACGTCTATTTAAGTATTTTCCCACAAGATAAAGTAGCAAGTACTATTACACAAGTACAAGAAGACACAGCCAAGATACGCGGTGAGATGGGGCACATGCAACGACATCAGTTACGCATCATACCAGAACTACATTTTCACCTAGACGAGACTATTGACAAGATGGCTCGCATAGACGAACTGCTGAAACACTAACATCTCCAATACCTAGCACCTCTTCCGAGGGTAACGGAGTGGTAACGAAAACGACCAAATGAAGACAGCGCTCAAAATAGCATGGCGGTACTTGTTTGCAAAAAAACAATTTAATGCCATCCACATCATCACTGCAATTTCTTCAGTTGCGGTGGGCGTGGTAACGGCAGCCATGATTTGTGTGCTGAGCGTGATGAATGGGTTTGGCGTAATGATAGAACACCTTTTTTCGCAATTTGACCCCGATTTACGTATTACATCCCAATCCGGGAAGTCGTTTGTTATCAGCGAAGAAAAGAAAAGTAAACTCTTAGAGCTACCAAGCATTAATCTTATCAGCGAGAGCATTAGTGAAACGGCGCTTGCATATTTTGAAGAGAAGCAAATGCCCGTACAATTGATGGGTGTAGATTCTGTGTTTGGACATTTAACTAACATTGAAAACATCATAACTGACGGGCACTACGAAGTATTTGATGGTGCTTTTGATCGCGCAGTACTAGGTCAAGGTTTGGCATGGAAGCTCGGTATAGGTGTGCATTTTATTCATGCTATCGAAGTGTACGCTCCCAAACGAGAAGGCAAGGTAAATATGCTTCGTCCGGATGTCAACTTCAATAGCGAAAGATGCTTTATCGCAGGTACTTTTGCAGTTAATCAGCAGAAATATGACGAGAATCTCATGTTGGTGGATATAAACCTTGCTCGGCGACTTCTAGAGTACGATACAACCGAGGTGACTGCGCTGCAAATGGATGTTGCCGATGGGTATAGCATCAGGAAAACCAAGAGAGATATTGCCGCCATATTAGGCGATGGCTATCTCATACAAGATCGTTATGAGCAACAAGAAGACTTCTTTCGTATTTTACACGTTGAGAAATTTTTGACAACCCTGCTTCTAGTCTTCATACTACTGATTGCCACCTTCAACGGAATCGGTTCGCTGTCCATGCTAATTATTGACAAACAACAAGATATACGAACTCTATCCTACTTAGGTGCAAGCGACGACATGATTCGCAAGATCTTTATCCTAGAAGGATGGATGGTTAATTCGTTGGGAGCCTTGGGAGGCGTGATAGTAGGTTTAGGAATATGTCTATTACAAGAGCATTTAGGCATGCTAAAATTAGGAAATGGTGCAGAATATGTAGTCTCGGCATATCCTGTGGCAGTACAAGCTGGAGATATTGCATTGGTATGCATGATTGTATTGATATTGGGAGTTCTCTCATCATGGATACCCGCAAGAAAAATTAAAATTCAAAGATGAAGAAAGCATATCTATATATCTTAATATGGGCAATGGCAGTGGCGTGTACTCCGCACAACAAACCCACTAAGCCAACAACTAATCAGCAAGTCGATAGCATCTATACCGAATCCGATTTCCGCCGCTATGATGATTATTACAACAGCGGCCATCAAGTGTATGCTATTGACTTATTGTCTGAAGGTTTAGATTATGATTCTACGGGACATATCGTAGGAACAGGTTGCAACCTCTTTCTGTCGGATATCTTTGCACCAAAAGATAGTATTATGCGATTACCAGCCGGTACATATACAATGGATTCAGTTGCTAAAGACATGCATTTTTTGCGCGGTATGTCTTTCGAGGGAAGTGTCACAGGCTCTTATTTACTGATGATACAAGAAAGCCAGATACAGCGTATTATACTCTTGACAAGTGGAACAATGGCCGTTGATTATGTAGAGGAGGATGTAATATTAGATTTCAATCTCTATCTAGCTGACTCTACTCACTATCACTGCACCTATATAGGGCCAGCCACATACCGATAAAGTGCTCCTATGTTGAAGAAAGAGTACCGTACATATCTCAAACTAGAAAAGGGGCTGAGCAACAACTCCGTGGATGCATACGAGCGTGATCTAAAGCGCCTCACGGAGTATATGGATGCCCACGGGATAGACCCAATACATGCTACATTTGACGATCTCCAAGCATTTGTGTTTGACACATTCAAAGATATATCCTCAGTAGGTACCCAAGCGCGACTGATAGCTGGCGTACACTCGTTTTACCGCTTCTTGCTATATCATCACTACATTGAGCAAGACCCTTCCGAGTTGCTCGAAACACCAAAAAAGGAGATGCATCTACCTGATGTACTGTCGACAGAGGAGATTGATCGGATGATCGCACAAATTGATATGTCAAAAAATGAGAATCACCGCAACCGAGCAATTATTGAGATGCTCTATGGTAGCGGACTGCGTGTGAGCGAATTAGTCAATCTACGGCTGAGCGACATGTATCTTAATGAAGGATATATGCGTATTACAGGCAAAGGTAATAAACAGCGATTGGTGCCTGTATCGTCGGTAGCGATAGAGTGGTTTAACTATTGGATGGTAGACCGTAATCATCTGGATATCAAACCAGAAGCTATTGACATTGCCTTTCTCAACCGATATGGCCGCCAATTAACGAGAGCTATGATCTTTACCATCATCAAGACACTCGCTCGCGAAGCTGGTATACAAAAGACTATTTCCCCTCACACATTGCGCCACTCATTTGCTACACACCTATTGCAAAACGGGGCCGACCTGCGCATTATTCAGCAATTGCTTGGTCATGAAAGCATTAGTACAACCGAAATATACACCCATGTGGATATTCATGACTTACGTGATGCAGTATTGAAATATCATCCAGAGAACCGATGAAACAACTGATAATCATACTATTTGGACTATGGTTTATAGGATCTAGCATTTGGGCACAAGAAACCATTGTGGTCGGTGAGGTATACGATGCTGGATCTGGCGAGCCATTGCCTAATGTGAATATCTATTTACAAGGTACGCAGATAGGCACCTCGACCAATACCGACGGGCTTTTTATGTTGCGTCAAAATTTGGAGAAGGCACGAACAATGGTGGTGAGTGCGGTAGGATACCACACCGAACGATTTAAGATCGAGCCGAACACACATTCAGGCATTGATATAGCGCTGCGCGAGAAAGTAGGTAGTTTGCAGGAAGTATTTGTTATTCCTCAGGAGAATCCCGCTCTGCTGATTATGGAGAAGGTAAGAGCATGCAGAGAGGCTAATCGAAGAGCGACATCTACAGAAAAAGCTAACGCAAAAACTGCGTTATATGTGTCAGATATACACTCAAAGCATCTCAAGCGTGCGCTATGGAAGAGTCTGCAATGTGGTATGATCCAACAGGCAGATAGCACCTATCTCATTCCACTTTATTGGCGGCAGCAACAAGCAGATAGCATGCGTGAGGAAGCCACACTGCTAACCGCGACAGACTATCAATTACTACTCGAACAAATTCCTGATGCTTTTGACTTTTATGATAATACCCTTCCATTCCTTAGCACCTCTATGCTGAGTCCATTGGCAGCATCTGGCAACACCTACTACAATTATTATTTGGTAGATAGCATTGATGTAGGCGAAGAGAAGCACTATCTACTACATTTCCGCACGAAGAATCCATTTTACGCTACCTTCAATGGCGAGATGACAATCGACTCTGCCAGCTACGCACTGCGTAGTATCCATGTAAACCTACCGGCACAAACAAACATCAATTATCTCAAAGAACTCACTATTCATCAGACCTATACCCAAAACAATCAATTACAGGATGAAAAGATGAATATGTTGATGGATTTCGCAATTAAAACAGGAAAAGACACTACCCATATATTCCCTACCCTATTACTAACACGCGCAACGAGCATTCAACAAGATCATCAGCCGAAGGAAAATCTTACAATATCCAACAATGGTCTCATTCTTCCCGCATTAGATAGTCTCAATAACACTACGCTTTTCAAGACCGCAAAACTACTGGCGTATGTCATGCAAACAGGTTGTATTCCAACCAGCAAATATGTAGAGATAGGTAAGGTACACCATGTCTTCAAATTAAGCAAACACGAAGGGTTACGCGTTGGTATACCGCTTCGCACCACCGAAGAGCTATGGAAGAATGTCTGCCTAGAGGCAATGGTAGCCTATGGTTTTGGAGACAGAGCATGGAAAGGGATTGGGCAAATCAATGTTGCTTTGCCCACCGAACGTCGACACACCATGTTTCTCAAATACAGCGATGAATATGTCTATTCAGATGTGGATGATTTTGAAGAAAATATACGCGAAAATATCATCTTCAACACACAGATCAACCTCATCACTCGTCTCATGCAAAGCATTCCTTTCTATCCTGAATATCACTACAACACCTTCACTCGTCGTCAAGAAGGGCGCATACAGTTCGCAGATGATTGGAATAATTTTCTCGAGACACAGACCTACATCAAAGTTGGGCAAACTGGCTATGGTGAGCCTACTCAAGATTATCATAGCCAACGCACTATCTTTTACTCTACACTAGGAACCACTGCTCGTATAAGTTTTAATGAGCGAAAGATAGATACCTATTTCCAACGCAGACATATCTACAACCATTTGCCTGTGATATATTTAGGAGCAGAATTTGGTAGTTATCGTATGCAGCATATGTCCTCCTACCGTCTATATGGTAATCTACAACTGATGCTACGACACAATGTGGACCTAGGTATGGGTGGAGAACTGAATTATCTGCTGCAAGCAGGCATGGTATTGGGTAAGGTTCCCTATCCTATGCTTCATCTCTTCACGGGCAACCAATCACACACCTTTGATCCATATCGTTTTTCGCTGATGAACAACTATCAGTTTGCTGCAGATCAATATCTCTCCTTGCACGCACATTGGGATGGCAAAGGAGTTCTATTTAATTTGATTCCGGGTGTACGGTACGCAAGACTACGTGAATTAGCAGAATTAAAAGTAGCTTATGGAGGTCTGCGCCAAGATCACCAATCCATATTAGCATTCCCCACCACCCAGGCTGGACAGAGCACTCTGCATGCTCCTAACATTCCATACGTAGAAATGGGAGTGGGCATTGGTAATATCTTGCGTATTGGAGAAGTGTACGGAATTTTTCGATTAACTCAATGGAAAGACAATAACACCCCATGGTGGGCAGTGCGTTTCCGCCTACATTTAGGAATGTAAATCGTTGGACCTAGAAAAAAATACTACCCTTGCGTAAAGGTAGCGCAAAGGTAGCAGAAAAGAATGAGAAAGAGGTCCACCTAATCTTCCCCGTTTCGATAGTTTTTAGGAGTGATTCCTGTATGAGTTTTAAAGAAGCGGTTAAAGAAAGCCACATTCTCAAAGCCTAAACTACCAGCAATCTCTTTGATAGGTGAGATAGATAACTTAAGCTGAGCTTTAGCATCTGTGATAATAGCCTCTACGATGAGATCTCCAGCGGTACGCGAACTTGCCTGTTTGATCGTGGAACATAGATGAGGCACTGTGATATGCATTGCCGACGCATACTCAGCGACATGATGCCACTCCTGATAATGTTTCATCACTAGTTCACTATATTCCTGATATATCTCAGACTTACGGTCCATTGGTTGCGATTTAGTCTCACTATTAGCCACAAAATAATCATGGAAGACCAAGTGAATGAGGTTGTAGATATGTACCATTCGCTCTGTGTCTATCATGCTAGGTGTGCAATTCACTGCCTCATTTAACACTTCTGAGAAATGCACAATCACTTGCTTTTGTTCTTCAGTCACATGTACAATCTGGCAGGCATCCATCATTGCCAAACGAGGACGACGGATACTGTAGGCATTCTTCTCTAAAAAAGACGAAGAGAAAATAATATAACTCAATTGAGCATCATCGCTAAACTCATGCACCAAGAAAAAACTATTTGGCGCCAAATATAGCACATCATTCTCCTGGAAATTATACTGCGTAATATTCACCGTGGCACGAGCGGTACCCTTTGCCATAAAGGCATATACACCACATTTAATTTTACAAGGGAAACGCATGTACTCATTCAATGTCTTACCACTAGCCTCTCCGAAGATATAATCAATCGGACAATCAATCAAAGGAATTTCGTTTTGCATAGTTTTAGTAATTTATTTCCGCAAAGGTACACAATAATTTTGGAAAAACAAAATAAAAGGTGAATTTTTAACAAAAAACTCACCTTTTTATTAAGATTAGCAAATTTACTGCCTTACTGTAATATGGAAACAAGCTTGCTTCCACTCGTATTTGACATAGATACGGCCAGCACGCTGTTCGTTAAGCAAAGCCTGTCCCAATACGAGTTTTAAGTTGTCCTGATGCATGTACTCATGTGTGCGTGTCACCTTGTCAAAACGAGAATATGCCAAATCAAAAGTGGTACCATAGCAATGGCATGACTGCGCAGTAGCATTAACATTACCACTCTTCTGCAGGTGTCGCACATCGTCTTTAGTACGGAGTACACTAGTAACATAAAAACGATAATGCGGTAATCCATTGCGCTGCAGGATATCGGCAAACTCAGCTCCAATACGGTCAAGTTCGTTGGCCGCCACAGGTACTAAGTATGGAATTGAATGCGTGAGAGAATCTACGATGTAATTATCATTTGTTTTGATCTCTCTCAATGTACTACGCATGCGAACTGCCTCTTGGCGATTTTGTGGTGGAGTGCGCAATCCGATAGCTTGTGCAGCTTGCACCTGCTTGGATTGTAAATCTCGAAACTTATCCTTGTAACTGAAAGTACGACCAGGATAGGAGACTAGGGAGGTTTCCTTTATCTCAGTTCTCTCCTCCTGCTTCTCACGAGGAAGACACAGAAAAAGTAGCCCTACTACTATTAGTCCTGCCACAAGTAGCAGCAGGACTAATCTTTTGGGAACATGGGTTATAAACTCCATTCGAAACCGTCTTTGGTATCTTTGATGGTAAATCCCAACTCAGTCAAGGCGTTACGAATCTTATCGCTCGTACCCCAATCCTTGTTGCGCTTAGCCTCTAGACGCATATTCAGAAGCATATCCACCGCACCCTTGTACGCGTCCATACCGGCACCTGCGTCTTGAGCTCCGTCCAATTGCAAACCTAGGATGTCCATCGCATAGGTCTTCCATACAGCACGCAACTCCTCCAAGTCAGCCTCAGAGATCGTACCCTTACCGTCAAAAACAGTATTGATAGCACGAGCCGAATCAAACAAGTGCGAAATCACGATAGGTGAGTTCAGATCATCGTCCATCGCCTCTTGGCAACGCTCACGAAGATTACCAATCTCCACACTTGAAGCAGCAGAAGCTTTGATCTTCATCAATCGTTGGTATGCCTCGGTCAAACGACCCAAGCCCTTCTCCGCAGCCACCAAAGCGTCGTTAGAGAAGTCCACTGTTGAGCGATAATGCGCTTGCAAGATAAAGAAGCGAATAGTCATCGGACTAAATGGCTGCTCCAACAACTCATGCTTACCTGCAAAGAACTGCTCCAAAGTGATGAAGTTATTATAGCTCTTACCCATCTTTTTGCCCGCAATGGTAATCATATTATTGTGCATCCAGTAGTGTACACTATCATGCCCCAAAGCCGCGCAACTCTGTGCAATCTCCGCCTCATGATGAGGGAACATGAGGTCCATACCGCCGCCGTGGATATCAAACTCCTCGCCCAGGTACTTCGTACCCATCGCAGAGCACTCCATATGCCAACCAGGAAAACCTTCGCTCCATGGGCTAGGCCAGTGCATGATATGCTCAGGCGCCGCTTTCTTCCACAAGGCGAAGTCAAAGCTGTGCTTCTTCTCCTGCTGACCATCAAGCTCGCGGGTCTCGGTCACGATATCCTCAAGATTACGGCCCGACAACTTGCCATATGGGTAATCCTTGGCATACTTCTCCACATCCATATACACGCTACCATTGCTCACATAGGCATAGCCCTTGTCCATGATCTTCTGTACAAAAGCAATCTGCTCAATGATATGTCCGCTGGCATGTGGTTCGATAGATGGTGGTAGTACGTTGAGTAACTCCATATCCCTATGGTAGCGGTTGGTGAAATATTGCACCACCTCCATAGGTTCTAGTTGCTCCAAGCGCGCTTTCTTTGCTATCTTATCCTCGCCCTCGTCCGCATCGTGCTCCAGGTGACCCACATCCGTGATATTACGCACATAACGCACCTTGTATCCCAAATGCATCAGATAACGATACAATAGGTCAAAAGTGATCGCAGGACGCGCATGTCCCAAGTGTGCATCACCATACACGGTAGGACCGCAGACATACATGCCTACGTGTCCTTCGTGCAAGGGTTTGAAGTATTCTTTTTGTCTACTTAATGTATTATAAATTTGAAGCATTAGAGCAATGATTTAGGATCGAGGTTGTTCTTCTCGATATCTTTAAAGTAGTTGTATGTACCAACTTTGATTTCAGCGCATGCAGCTTCATCTGCCACGATGATACCATGTTGATGCAATTGGAGCGCAGAAATGGTCCACATGTGAGTGATTGGCTCCTCTACAGCATGGCGGAGAGCACGCGCTTTGTTATGACCATTTACCATAATAAGCACCTCTTTTGCATCCATTACGGTACCTACACCTACGGTGAGAGCTGTCTTAGGCACTTTATTCACATCGTTATCAAAGAAACGAGAGTTAGCAATGATAGTATCAGTAGTAAGCTCTTTCTTACGAGTGCGAGAAGTGAGCGAGCTACCTGGCTCGTTGAAAGCGATGTGTCCATCAGGACCTATACCGCCCAAGAAGAGCATGATACCACCATAGTTCTTGATTTTCTCCTCATAGCGAGCGCACTCAGCTGCCAAATCCTCTGCATTCCCGTTAAGGATATTCACATTCTCAGGACGGATATCAATATGAGAGAAGAAGTTCTTCCACATAAAGCTATGGTAGCTCTCTGGGTGATCCTCGGGAATACCCACATACTCATCCATGTTAAAGGTCACCACATTGCGGAAACTTACTTTGCCCTCTTGATACAGTTTGATCAAGTTGCGATACATGCCGAGAGGAGAAGAACCTGTTGGCAAGCCCAAAACGAATGGAGTACCCTCTTTAGGAGCGAACTCATTAATGCGTTTTGCTACATAGTTTGCTGCCCACTCTGAAAGTAGGTCATAATTTGGTTGAACAATTAGTCTCATGGTTTTGTTGTTTTATTTATGTTAATATTATTTTTATTCTAGTCACAAGGTAGTCTCAATCTACTTTCTGAAGCACTACAGCGCTTCGCGCAGGCAAATAGAGTCTAAGCCAGCCTTTTTCCTTGCCAAGATAGCCCTCATCTGGCATGGTGAAATGCTCCACCGTGTCATCCGACAAACCAAAGCCAGCAAACTCCTTGCCGTCGGTATTCAACACCACTTTGTATTTACCCGCTGTAACTGGGAAGCCATATCCCTCAAACGACTTCATGCCATTCCAGTTGAAGATAAATACCAAATCACCGCGTTGGAATGCCATCACTTGGTCGCCCTCATTGTCCCAAAGTTTCTCATCCCATGGCAAGTGCACACCATACTTCTTGTCCTTGACAGGAGCCAAGTGCTCGCGCAATAGGTGTACCATCTTCTCGTCAAAAAGGTTGAGACAGGAGAAGAAATAATTCTCATGATCCACTAGGCTCCATTGACGACGCGCATACTTATGGCTCCAGCCATTACCCTGACGAGGGAAATCTATCCACTCTGGATGACCAAACTCATTGCCCATAAAGTTGAGATAACCGCCATTAATAGTCGAAGCGGTGATCAGTCGAATCATCTTGTGCAGCGCGATGCCGCGATCTACCATATAGGTCGAATGCCCCTTCTCGAAATGCCAATACATATCCGCATCGCATAGACGGAAGATAATAGTCTTATCGCCCACCAACGCTTGGTCATGGCTCTCAGCGTACGAGATGGTCTTCTCATCTTGGCGGCGATTGGTCATCTCGTAGAAGATATGTCCCGCTTTCCAATCCTCGTCACGCACTTCTTTAATATATTTAATCCAGAAATCTGGAATACCCATTGCCAATCGGTAGTCAAAGCCCATACCACCATCCTTGATAGGGCAAGCCAAACCTGGCATACCCGACATATCCTCAGCGATGGAAATAGCATTCTTCTTCACTTCATGAATCAGTTTGTTAGCCAAGGTCAAGTAGCAAATCGCATCACCATCCTGATTAAGATTGTAGTAACAAGAGTAATCCACAAAATCCTCGCCCAAACCATGGCTCTTGTATATCATTGAGGTCACGCCATCAAAGCGGAAACCGTCAAAATCATACTCCTCCATCCAGAACTTGCAGTTCGAGAGCAGGAAGTGCAACACCTCCGTCTTGCCATAGTCGAAGCATAGACTATCCCATGCTGGGTGTTCACGACGAGCGCCGTCATGGAAGTATTGATACGGTGTACCATCAAAGTTGCCTAATCCTTCCAACTCATTCTTTACCGCATGCGAGTGAACAATATCCATAATAACGTCCATGCCGTACGCATGCGCGTCCGAAATCAAACGCTTCAACTCCTCTGGTGTACCGCAACGTGAAGAAACAGCAAAGAAGTTCGACACATGATAACCAAAACTGCCGTAGTATGGATGCTCTTGTATTGCCATAATCTGCAGGCAGTTGTAGCCCAGTTTCGCGATACGAGGCAATACATCTCGACGGAATTCGTCATACGAATTCACCTTCTCCTCCTCGCTTGACATACCGATATGGCACTCATAGATAAAGAGCGGATCACCCGCTTTTCTCCTCTTCGCCTTTCGCCTTATCGCCTTATCGCCTTTCGCCTGCTCCGCAGAAGCCCACACTTGCGCCGCAAACAGTTTGGTCACAGGATCTTGCACCACGCGGCGGGCATAACTTGGAATTCGTTCTCCACAACCACCTTGCCACTCCACTAGCAACTTATACAACTGCTCATGTTTCAGCATCTTCTCTGCAAAAGTTGCTTCCCACACGCCATTCTCCATAGATTGCAAACGGTATGCCTCGTCCTTTTGCCAACCATTACAATCACCTACTAAATAAATAGCCGTTGCATTAGGTGCCCATTCACGGATTATCCATTTTTTGCCAACTTTGTGCAAGCCGTAATACATATGCCCATTGGCCCAGTCGCTCAGTTTCATGCCGCTAGTCAACTCCTTCTCGCGCTGCAAAGCATAGTTATAACGGCCCTCTATGGCCTCAGCAAAAGGCTGAAGATAAGAATCAGATTGGATGAGTTTCAAACTTTTCATTTCAGTATCTTATAAAACGCGGCAAAGGTACTAATTTTTTCTCACATACACAACTTTAATTTGCATAAATCAAAAAATAGTTGTACTTTTGCACCACATTTCAATCAACAACCACCATGACATCCATTCTATCATACATCCAACAAGCGCACAAAGTAGCTATCTTTACCCACCAATCGCCAGACGGTGACGCCATGGGCAGTAGTCTAGCTATGTATCACTATATCACATCACTAGGCAAAGAAGCACAAGTGATTGTCCCCAACGCCTTTCCTGCTTTCCTTGCCTGGATGCCAGGGGCAGACAGTGTGCTGCTTTATGACACGCATCAAGCACAAGCAGATGCGTATTTGGATGCGGCAGATTTGGTAATTTGTACCGATTTCAACGCACCTAGTCGCATTGGTGCCCTTGGCGACAAGATGCTTTCGCTCACTTGCCCAAAGGTAATGATCGACCACCACCTTCACCCCTCTGATTTCGCCGATTTCATCGTATCCATACCCGAAGCATCATCCACCTGTGAATTAGTATGCGAGCTCCTCTCAACTCTTAACTCTCAACTCGCAACCCCCATCGCCCAATGCCTATACACAGGACTCATGACCGATACGGGCAATTTCTCCTACAATTCCAATCGCCCACAAATCTACCCCATGATTGCCTCCCTCATTGAGGCTGGCGTGGACAAAGATGCTATTTACAATGCCGTTTTCAACCAATATTCGGTGGATCGTATGAAGTTAGTTGGCTACTGCCTCTACCAAAAGATGCGCGTTTTTCCAGAGCATCATACGGCGCTTATCTACCTCAATCGCAAGGAGCTCTACCGCTTCAATTTCCAAAAAGGTGATGCAGAAGGTATCGTCAACATGCCTCTCCAAAGCAAGGATATCCACTATTCTGTTTTTATGCGTGAAGACAAAGCAACTCCCGATGAAATGGAGAAAAATGGCGGTATTAAGACCAAAATCAAACTCTCTTTCCGAAGCCAAGGCGATCGCCCTGTGAATGTGTTTGCTAGTGAGGTTTTCAACGGCGGAGGTCATGCCAATGCCGCAGGCGGCGAGTATTATGGTCCTCTCGCTGAAGCCGTGCAACTGTTTTTAGACAACTACGCTAAATATTTCAAAGCATAACTCATCACCCGCCTTTACACCTTACACTCTACACCCTACACTAGCGGGGTCCCCGACAAAGTTTGTGACTTTGTGGGGTGCTCTTACACCCTACACCAAGAAAATCGCACTAAAATGCGTTTTTTCTTGCACATCTCCAAATTTTGTTGTACCTTTGTACCCGAAATGCACTTATAAATCTTAGGTGATTCTTAGGTTATTCATAGGTGATTTATAGGTTATTCTTAGGTGATTCAGCAACTTTCACTATAGGATAAGCATGACACACCCTTAAAACTCTTAAAACCTTTTAAACTTATCAAACTATGGCAGAAATTACCCTCAACCATCCTATTGCCGAGATCCACGGCTCACTCAGCAAGCGTAGCAACATTGTCAACCGCCAAAAGAAATACCGTGTAAACGGTCGCGTCATTCACGAAGGCAAGCAAGAATCATATGCCATCCAAAATCCTCGTGACTGGAAGAAAAAACCTGCTCAGGGAGCCGAACTAGCCAACCAAACCGCTTGGCAAGAATCTTGTCGCCGTACTGCCCAAATCCTGCAAGCTGCCCAACCCGAAGGGCCAACCGAGCAACAACTCTTCGAACGCCGTATCAATAAAATCCCTGACTATTACACCTTAGAAGAAGCACGCACTTTGCTAGAGGATTTCCGCCGCCGCTACGAAGCCCAACAGCCCAACACCCGTGGCAAGCACCCTGACGCACAAGCGCCCATTGATCCAAAGACTGGTAAAGGCAAACAATATGCACAATTCCCCGCTTTCATTCGTGCCATGCTCTACCACCAATTCAAATCAAAAATATAAACACAAAAACAAACTCAAACATACTGATTATCAACAAGATACAGGGGTGGGGTAAATTGTATCAAAAAAAATTACAAAAGATTTGCTCAGTTCAAAAAAAATCACTATCTTTGCAGCAAGTTTGTATAACCTTATAATATATAGCCTTATGAAACGAGCATTACTTTTTCTCTTTTGTGCACTCATGAGCACACAAATGTTTTCAGAATCAAGTTCTCCCTATGCTGATTATTATTGGTATTGGGATAGCATCATCTATCTAGAAAAAGGTAATCGAGAATTTATTATATATAACGACTCATTGCTCTCAGCATCAGACAAAGAGAACTTTACCCACACTAGTGATGTTTCGTATCCAGAATACACCAACCTAAAGTGGGGAACAACTAAACCTAATGCTATCATTGAAGATGAAGAACATGTGTTATATCGGGCTCCCTCCTACAAGAATGGTCAGCATGACTGTGTATTTGTATCCCACCGATTTCTTGTTAAACTAAAGAATAGCGAAGACCTGACGATTTTGCAAAACATGGCAGATCAGTACAACGTAACAATAATAGAAGAAGACTACATTTTACCTTTATGGAATCTTTTACAATGCGGTTTACCATCTACGTACAATGCAATGGAGTTGGCAAACATTTTTTATGAATCAGGGTTGTTTGCAGTAACAGAGCCAAGTTTTCTGTATGCCCATAGCGACGATGAAACTGCGATTATTCCAATCATCCCCAACCAGCCTAAATCCACAAAAAAGATACTTCAGAATGGAATATTGATGATTGAAAAAGACGGCAAGACCTACAATGTCATGGGAATGGAAATAAAGTAAATCCCTCATACATAATACTTTCACAAGCCTCCTCACGGGGGCTTGTTCCCTTATCCCTCATATTTTCTTGTAAAAAAACACTCGCTATATTTGCGTATATCATTTTTTTACACTACCTTTGCACCCGCATTCAGTTTTAGGGAAGCCAGTGAGATTCTGGCACAGACCCGCTGCTGTGATTTGCAATATCGTTTGTTCCGAATCTAAGTCACTGCCTATCAGGTGGGAAGGCTGAACAAATGAGCAATAAGTCAGAAGACCTGCTGCATGCTAGTTGAACACTCTCGTGGTATAGAGTCAAACAACATGCGTAGATTTGTATCCATAGTATTTTTCACACTCTTGTGTGTAGCAGCATTCTCTCAAAACAATGCCGCCGATTCTCTTTTAGCCTTATCGCCTGATAGCCTCATCGCCCGTTATATCGACCTAGAGGAATACACCATTACCGCTCGCGTCAAAGAGAAGGATATTATTATCCCTCAAACTCTTTCTGGCGTACAACTCAAGAAGATGAATGCCCTCAGCGTTGCCGATGCCATCCGCTATTTCTCGGGTGTACAAATCAAAGACTATGGTGGTGTGGGCGGTATCAAAACCGTGAATATCCGCTCTATGGGCACCAATCACATGGGCGTGTATTACAATGGTATTCAGCTTGGTAACGCGCAAAACGGACAGATAGACCTCGGCAAATATTCTCTTGAGAATATCGAAGAGATCCAACTCTACAACGGTCAGAAATCCGACATCTGGCAATCTGCCCGCGAGTTTGGTGCAGCAGGTAGCATCTATCTCACCACCCGCCGTCCACGCTTCGCTGCAGGCAAGACTGTGAATGTCAAAGCACAAATGCGTGCTGGTAGTTTTGCTCTCATTGACCCCAGCCTCCTACTCGATGTCAAACTTAGCGAAACGATGTCGCTGACCATGAACGCCGAACTCATCTCTTCCGATGGCAAGTACCCCTTCCGCTACCGCCGTGTGACGCCTTCAGGCGAAGTGGCTTACGACACTACAGCCACCCGTCAAAACGGCGACATCAACGCTATCCGCGTGGAAGCCGCTGTCAATCACTACTATAGCAACACGGGCTTTTGGAAACTCCAACTCTATCACTACAACTCCGAGCGAGGTGTGCCAGGAGCCATTGTGAACAATGTCTGGCGCAATGGCGAACGCCTGTGGGACCGTAACTCCTTTGTGCAAGCCACATGGCAAGACGAACTATTCAACCGTTGGTCGGTACGCGTAAATGCCAAATACGCCAACGATTATACCCGCTATATCAACAACGATGACAAACTCATCCATGTGGAAAACCAGTATCTCCAACAAGAATTATACTTCACCATGGCGCACAAAGTGCGCATCTTTGATTGGTGGGATGTGAGCGCAGCCTATGACCTGCAATACAATGCCCTCAGCATGTATGCAGACGCCCATCGCTTCACCCATTGGCTCAGCGCTGCCACCGCTATCAATGTGAAGAATTACCTCCGCGTACAAGCCAGCGTGTTAGGGACATTTGTAAAGGACCTTCCCCAACCCTCCCTTCAAGGGAGGGAGTTCTCCCCCTCTAAAGGGGGAGGTAGAGAGGGTCATTTTACCCCTGCGGTATTCCTCTCCTATCGTCCGTCGCAACTCGTCGATCTGCGCTTCAACGCTTTCTACAAGCAGAGTTACCGCTATCCTACCTTCAACGACCTCTATTACACCGATATGGGCAATGCCTACCTCAAACCCGAGTTAGCAAAGCAGCATAATGTCGGTTTGAGTTTCACACAACCTTTCCGTATTGCGGAGCAAAAGGGCTCGGAGTTCCGCCTCAATGCCGATTACTACTACAACCGCATATCCGACAAGATTATCGCTTACCCCAAAGGCCAACAGTTCCGTTGGACAATGCTCAACCTCGGACTAGTAAAAATCAACGGTTTAGACGTGAATGCGCAACTGCATTTCGTATTGCCAAAGAACTTCTACCTCACCGCCAAAGCGCAATATACTTATCAAACAGCAATTGATGTCACCGATCCAAACGATACCTATTATGGCGACCAGATTCCTTATATCCCTTGGCATTCGGGTAGCGCAGTCGGTATGTTCGGTTGGCAAAATAACTGGCAACAGTATGGCTTAAATTATAGTTTTATCTATGTCGGCGAACGCTACAACCAACAGGAGAACATCATTTACAACTACACCCAACCTTGGTATACCCACGATTTGAGTGTATTTGGAGAATGGCAATTTGGAGCCAAGAGCAAGGAATCAAGAGCCAAGACAAAATACCCAATAAGCCTCCGTGTAGCATTGGATGTAAATAATTTATTGTCACAAGATTACGACGTGATCCTCAACTACCCAATGCCCAAACGCAATTACAAATGTACTATCAGCATCACATATTAAGAACCAAGAATCAGGAACCAAGAACCAAGACAAATGACCTTAGAGTGTGGCAGTCTATGCTGATTGGTCTTTGCTCCTTGCTCCTTATTCCTTGTTCCCTCACCTCCTGCCGTGGCGAGGAAATCATCTTCCCTGCAGAGTACGAGGTTTTGCCGATGGAATCGAAAGAATTGAGCAGTTTCGCCCCCAACGAACCCATTGGTATGTACCTGCTCAACGAAGGCAATATGGGTAGCAACAAAGCTACTATCGACTACCTCGACTTCTGTAACGGCACCTATATCCGCAACATCTACGGCGAACGCAATCCGAATGTCATCAAAGAACTGGGCGACGTCGGCAACGACATCCAAGTCTATGGCAATCGCCTCTATGCGGTCATCAACTGCTCGCACAAAGTCGAAGTAATGGACCTGCACACCTGCCGTCGCATTGGGCAGATAGATATACCAAATTGCCGTTACATTCGTTTCCATGGGGATAAGGCATATATCAGTTCGTATGTCGGTCCCGTGAGCATTGACCCCAATGCCCAATTGGGTGCCATCTTCGAAGTGGACACTGCTACACTTCGTATAACTCGCCAAGTAACAGTGGGCTACCAACCCGAAGAATTCGAAATTATTGACAATCACCTCTATGTAGCCAACTCTGGCGGTTACCGCGCACCAGACTACGATTCTACACTTTCGGTCGTGGATTTAACGGACTTCCGACAAATCAAAAAGATACCAGTCTGCGTCAACCCCCATCGTGTACGCAAAGACCAATACAACCACCTATGGATCACCTCCCGCGGCGACCACAAGGATGTCCAACCACAACTTACCTGTTTCTCGCCTATAACCAATAGCCTATTGCCAATAGCCCAAGCACCGGCAGTTTCTGAAATGGTGCTCCTCGGTGACTCCATGTACTTCTACGGCTCCCATTGGAGCGATGAAACGATGTCCAACCAAACCACCTATGGAGTCTTCAACATCCAATCCCAAATCCCCAATAACCAATATCCAATATCCAATATCCAATCTTTTATCACCGATGGAACCGAGAAAAACATCAAGATTCCATATGGCATACAAGTGAATCCATATAATGGCGACATATATATTACAGATGCAAAAAACTATGTTTCAAGTGGTCAACTACATTGCTACTCGCGCGAAGGCAAACGCAAATGGAGTGTGCGCACGGGTGATATCCCTGCTCACATGTGCTTTGTCTATCGTTAGTTGCGAGCAACCCGAAATACCCATGGTCAATCTTGGCATAGAAGACACCTATGCCATTGAGCGTATGCGCACCCTTGTTCTCCATCCTGAGTATGAGGGTGAAGCGTATGAGTGGTGGATTTGCGAGAGTAAGGAACAAGGAGCCAAGAGCCAAGACGAAATGCTCTTTTCCACTGAGCATGATCTTATCTTTTGCCAAAAGGACACAGGTACATACTTTTTCCGACTGAACATCATCGACCAACAAAACCCTATCACTCACCAATTCAAGGTAGTAGTTTGGGAAGAACAAGTGGCCTATTCCCCATATATTGTTAAAGTGTTGGAGTATAATCCTGCCCCTGGACAGTTTATCAATACCATGCCACAGTACGAGGAGGGCGACACCTACGCCGCCATGCTGCAAAAAGTGGAAGAATCCATCGCAGGCACCAACCGCACGCTTATCTCCCTCGGCGCATGGGGTGGGTATGTTACATTCGCTTTTGATCATTCGGTAGTCAACTCTCCGAAGCAGGCTGACTTCCTCATCGAAGGCAACTCTTTCTATGCCTCTGCTACCAGCAAAGGTGGTAGTAGCGAACCCGGCATCGTGATGGTCAGTATTGATATCAATCAAAATGGTTTGCCTGATGATCCATTTTATCAACTTGCTGGTAGTGAATACTCTACACCATCTACCTTACACCATTACTCCCTTACCTACTATCGCACACCTGCAGACCACACACCACAAACCGATAAGAACAATTCCATCACTGACTCTACTTATATCCGTTGGACAGACAACCAAAATCAAACGGGTTATCTGCATAAAAACACCTTCCATACGCAAGAGTATTTCCCTCAGTGGCTTGCGGATTCCGCACTCACTTTTATGGGTTCTCGCTTGCCCGATAATGCCTATGACCCCAACGGGAAAGGCGCATACTGGATACAACAGCCCTTCGATTATGGCTATGCCGACTGCCATCCTAACGATAGCATTGCTCGCTGTTCGTTTGATATTGAATGGGCAGTTACGGACGAGGGCAAACCTATCCATTTGCCTTGTGTGGACTTCGTGCGCGTCTATACGGGTGTATTTCAGCAATGCGGTTGGACTGGCGAAATATCCACAGAAATATCCCATGCACGTGACATAAATATTGAACAATAAACATTCTTATGACAAAACAATATATACATACTTTCCTTCTCTACACCATCGTGTGGTGCATGTGTTCGTGTGGTTCATCTGGCAATATAGATGATTATAACTTGGCGGTATATACCCCAACATACGCCACAGGCTTCCGCATTATGGGTGCAGAGGGCAAGCAGAGCACTATCATCCGTGTCACTAATCCATGGCAAAGCGCCAATGATGTAGAAACGATGCTGTTCATCGCTCGCGCGGGCGAGAAAGCGCCAGCGGGTTTTAGAGGTCAGGTCTTGCAAGGCGATGCCCAGCGAGTAGTATGTATGTCGTCCAGCCATATCGCCATGCTGGATGCCATAGGGGCTGTAGAGAGTGTAGTGGGTGTGTCGGGCAAGGATTTTGTCAGCAATCCCTATATTGTAGCCAACCGCCATTCCATCGCCGATGTGGGATACGATGGCAATATCAATTTTGAACTCCTCGTGGCTCAGCGCCCCGATATTGTGCTGCTCTATGGCGTGACGGGCGCTTGCACTATGCAATCTAAACTCGATGAATTGGGCATTTCCTATATCTACATTGGCGAATATGTAGAAGAAGATCCGCTTGGCAAAACCGAATGGCTTGTTGCCATTGCAGAGATAGTTGGCTGCCGCGAGCAAGGCATCGCCTATTTCTCTCAGGTACCTCAGCGCTACAATCACCTCAAGGCTATGGCTGCTGCAGCTACCTCGCCTCTGCCCCGAGTAATGCTCAATACGCCCTATGCAGACTCGTGGTTCATGCCTTCTACTACCAGTTACCTTGCTCGCCTGATTGCTGATGCGGGAGGCGATTATATCTACAAGAAGAACACCTCTAACCACTCTCAGCCTATTGACCTTGAGGAAGCCGCTCTGTTGACTACAGAGGCAGATATATGGCTCAATGTGGAGGGTGTCACTTCATTGCAAGATCTTTGTAATCAGTATCCTAAGTTTGCCAAGATGCCTTGCGTGCAACGGGGCGAAGTCTATAATTGCGACAAGCGCAAAGTCCCTGGAGGTGGCAACGACTATTGGGAGTCAGGCGTCGTACAACCAGATGTCATTTTGCGCGATTTAATCAAGGTATTTCACCCCGAATTAATATCCGAAGAATTGGTCTATTATCGAAAAATAGAGTAATATGAAGCAACGTTCTACCACATTATTCATCGTCCTCTCGCTCCTGCTGGTCATCCTGTTTATGCTTGACCTATTGGTGGGATCTGTTCATATACCCCTCCGAGATATTCTCGGCGCGATTGTGGGTGCAGATATTGATCCTGCCACTCGCCTCATCGTGTTGGATATCCGCCTCGTCAAAGCCGTTGTGGCTATTCTGTCAGGCATGGCATTGTCAGTCAGTGGTTTGCAGATGCAGACGCTCTTCCGCAACCCATTGGCAGGTCCCTATGTGTTGGGTATCAGTTCGGGTGCTAGTCTAGGCGTGGCTATCTTTATCTTGGGTATGCCCCTTCTGGGTGTGGCAACCAACAGCACCTTGTCTTCGGTCGGTACTGCAGGAGCAGCATGGTTAGGTTCGGCATTGATACTCGCTTTTGTGGCTTCGGTGAGCACCCGAATCAAGGATATCATGGTCATTCTCATCTTAGGTATGATGATTTCTTCGGGCGTTAGTGCCGTGGTGCAGATATTGCAGTATTTGAGCAACGAAGAAGCTCTCAAGTCCTTTGTCATCTGGACAATGGGTTCGTTGGGCGATGTTACGACCAATCAACTCCACCTTATGCTCCCCGCCGTGCTACTTGGTTTGGTCGTTTCTGTGGCAGTCATCAAACCTCTCAATCTACTCCTGCTTGGTGAGCAATATGCCCGCACTATGGGTCTCAATGTTCGCCGTTCGCGTTATCTTATCTTCTTATCTACCACCCTGTTAGCAGGAACGGTAACTGCCTTTTGTGGCCCTATTGGCTTTGTGGGATTAGCCATCCCACATATTGCTCGTATGCTCTTCAGCAATGCCGACCATCGTATCTTATTGCCCGCATCGGCACTATGTGGAGCGGTTGTGCTGCTCACTTGTGACATCATCTCCAAATGGCTCACCCTACCCATCAACACCATCACCGCCCTGCTCGGCATTCCAATTGTCATTTGGGTAGTCATCCGCAACAAATCCATCGCCTAATTGCCTTATCACCTCATCGCCTAATCGCCTCATAAAAATATGATTCAAATCCAGAACATATCCCTCGGTTACGACGCAAAGCACCTCTTGCTAGATAATGTATCCACCACTTTCACTTGTGGTACAACGACTGCGCTCATTGGTCGCAATGGTACTGGCAAATCCACATTGCTGCGTGCTATCGTTGGTTCTGAACCGCTCAAGCATGGTTCTGTTCTTATCAACGGCATTGACATTCAGCAGATTACTCCTCAGCAACTTGCGCAACAGGTGGCTTTCGTGACTACCGAACGTATCCGCATCGCTAATCTCTCGTGCCGGGATGTGGTAGCTCTTGGCAGGGCACCCTACACCAATTGGATTGGTCGTATGCAACCCGAAGACGAGACCATTGTCATGCAGTCGCTTGAGAAAGTAGGCATGGCGTCTTATGCCTTCCGCACCATGGATAAGATGTCGGATGGCGAGTGTCAGCGCGTGATGATTGCCCGTGCCTTAGCGCAGCAAACGCCTATTATCTTACTCGACGAACCGACATCGTTTTTGGATATGCCTAACCGATATAACTTGTGCCGATTGCTTGCTGATTTGGCACATCAGGAAAACAAATGCATTATCTTCTCCACCCACGAACTAGATATTGCCCAGTCGCTCTGCGATACGATTGCGCTCATCGATTCGCCCACCATGCACCATCTCCCGACTCAAGAGATGATTAATAGTGGACATATTGATCAACTCTTCAAAATGCGATACTAATCACGCTACACAATGCTAAACTACTCTACACAATATTACACAAAGCAAATCTCAGTTTCGGAGTATCTGAATCACTACCGCGATGCTGAACGCTTTGGCACTTACTGCAAGGCGTGCCCCAATTATGCCAAGAGTTGGGCATGTCCGCCCTTTGATTTTGATGTTGAGCAACGCCTAAGTCAATACCACAATTTGCTATTGATTGTATGCAAAATCACGCCATCGGATACCGCTTTGCCAATTACTGTTTCTCGCGAACTCATTCGCCCAGAAAGAATTAGCTTGGAGAAGAAACTCTTGGATTTAGAACAACAATACAACGCTCTTTCCGCCGCGTATGTGGGTAGTTGTCTACATTGTCCAGAGGGCACATGCACACGCGCCAATGGCCTGCCATGTCGTCATCCAGAATGTGTACGCCCTTCGCTGGAGGGCTATGGATTTGATATTAGTAGGACGACCAAAGAGTTGTTTGGTCTTGATCTACTTTGGGGCAAAGATGGCCACATGCCCGAATACCTCCTGTTGGTTTGTGGTCTATTCCACAACGAAAAGCACATCCAGTTATGAAAGAATCACTCCGCCATCAAGAATTGACAACGGAGTGACTTAGTGGAAGTTACTATTCTTGACTTTACTTCAACTCTTGTCCCATTATTGTGTAAGTTTTGCCTTCGCGAAGGATAACGATTTGTCCGTTCATGAGCATTTTTTTGCCGTTAGACGATGGTACGACAAGGTTATTTACTGCTGTTTGGTCGTTCTTATCAAAGCGAACGGCTACGTCATCATAGGCGAAATAGCCAGGTGCGTTCAAACCCCAATCACCATACAAATCTGCTGAACCAACGAGGTTAAAGCCTATAGATACCACTTCGCCCAAAACCGACAAATCCCATTTCTGCCAAGTGGTAACTACGCTGTCCTTGCCCAAATAGAGCGCAAACGATGTGCGGCTGATCTCATTGCCATTGGCATCTTGACCGATAGCCACAATATGGAAAGTCGTTGTGTCAGTAGCTGGAGGATTAAATCCATCGCCATACACGAGCGAGTTGAGAGTGTAACAGATATTGGTGACATACATGTGGTCAATCACACGCGCTTTTCCATCAGCGAAAGCAATCGTTTGGTAGGTAGTGTTAGCCGAATTATAGTCATCTACATATCCGTTGTGTACGCAAAAGTTCTTTGAACCATTGTTGCCACCGTTAAGAGTGGCAAATTGAATTTCATACCAACCATACACATCCTCAGGTAGATTTTCTGGAGCATAACCAGGGTTGGTGAAATTGGAAATAGCATGTCCACCATTCCAATAAGGTGCTGTGAAACTGTGGGCTAAGAGGGTATTGCCTTCGTCGCACCAAGTATAAACACCGCCAGAGGTGTAGGTAAGTGTGCCATTGTACTGCGCATCGTCCACGAGGTCCGACCATGTGGAGATGGTTTTGTTAGCATAGTCAAGGGTGTAGGGCGCAAACTTAGCATCCGCATCCTCGAAGGTCAGGGTTCGTAACTCGTAGTCCTGTGCAAGGGCTACATTAGCAAGGCATAATGCCGCAAGAAAAATAGATTTCTTCATGTTAGTTTGTTGTTTAAAGGGTTAAATTATTTGCTCGTTTCTCTCGCTGGGCTCATTAGAGCACCCCAAAAATCAGCAGATTTTTCGGGGACCCCGCTGGCTATCAGGCGAGAGGCGAAAGGCAATGTATTAACCACACCTCCCTGACCATCTACTTCGGATTTTCCCAAATGCGAAGTAACATGGCAGGTTGATGGTCAGGGGTGTGTGGATAGGGATTTTGACTCCCGAGATACACACTGACCATCGGACACAACAAATGGGTACTTGATACATCTATCAAATACCTATACGCGTACAAGCGTACCATGGATACTATTGAAAACCTTTGCGTCATTGTCGTTAGCTCGATTCCCCGAGAGCGTTCAACTTCACCAACTCCTCGTTGGTGGCACGCAGCAGGTCTTCTGACTTATCGCTCCTTTTGTTCAGCCTTCCCAGTTCGCTAAGAACCAGTGACTTATAAGAATTTGAACATCGGATTGCGAATCACAGCAGCGGGACTGTGCAGGACTCTCACCTGCTTCCCTTGACTGAATGCGGTGCAAAGGTAGTGAAAAAATCGCATATGCGCAAGAAAAAAGCAGTTTTTTTTAGGAATTTCAGAAATTTGATTTTCAACAACCTATTGGTCTATATATCACAGAAGTGTAGGAATAACGCGTCGTTGGAATGTGTTTCATTGGAAGCAAAATGGGAGGATCTAGGGCATATAAATTTCAACTTTTTCAAAAAAATACACTCGTTTGTTGCGTATATGCTTTTTTTATTGTACCTTTGCACCCCAATTATAAATTGGGGAAGTATCGATATAAACTAACAAGAAGCATTGAATAAGATCAACCACATATCGTATCGTATCATTGTTGGCATACTGGTTCTATGCAGCGCTATCGCTATACAAGCTGCGGAGAAGACCGTGCCCACCATCATACGCGCATGGCAATTGGACGCATGGACTGGAGTGGCCGATACTTTAGCAAGCATTGATTCGTCATACATCAACTACCCTATGCGAGATCGATTAAATGACTATTCTATCTCCAATGTTAGCAACTCTAACCTCATTTCACCTAGTCAATCACGCATTTATTTCGCACGTCTAAAAACCACGGACTTTATCTTTGCAGATGCATACACTCCGTATATTATCACCCCACATCAGGTAAAATACTACCATACCACAACCCCCTACTCTACAATTGCGTACAAGAAAGGATTTGTGACTAATCTAGACCAAAATGACATCAGTTTCTCATTTACTGGTAATGTCACTCGTCGTACCAACTTAGGTATTACTATTGACTACCTTAATTCGTATGGTCGATTTACCAATCAAGAAGGTAAGACCGTATTTGGTTCGGTATTTGGCAGTTATAACGGAGACCATTATTCCTTGCAATCATCTTTTACCTGGAATACGCTAAGTAACTTCGAGAATGGCGGGCTGATGGATCCTAGCGACCTACAAGGCGTACTCAAGCCCGAAGATATGCCTGTACGCATGCAAGGCATGTCTGGTCTGCGATACCTATCCGGATACCTCAACCATTACTACAGCATTTGCGTAGAACGCGAACGAAAAGTGAATTATCGTGAGCGTGATGAAGAAGGTAAATGGGTCAAGAAAGACTCCATCAAAATTGAATATGTGCCAGTAACTACCTTTCGCCACATTTTTGAGGTAAACGATGCCACTAAGCGCTACAAAGAGAAAACAGCTACGCAAAGCATTCTCCCCAATCTATACCGTAATCCAAAAGCAACAAATGACTCCGCAGCATGCTTAACCATAAAAAACACTTTGGCAGTAACCTTTGAAGAGGAGTTTAATACTTGGCTACAGTTTGGAGCGATGGTATATGCAATGAACGAATGCCAGCGCCACACTATTGCTATTGGGCAAGTGGAAAATATTGTCCACCTTAATCCATTCCCGCAGGGCAACCCATATAATGAAGTAACTGCTCACACATTACACCTCATGCCTGACAGCCTCTTTGGACAACGATGGACAAACAACACCTATATAGGTGCTGCATTATACAAGCATCGCGGGCAATATATTCACTATGGTTTTGACGGAAATATTTGTCTATTGGGATATAAATTAGGAGAGTTCCAAGTAAATGGCCATCTAGATGCTGGCTTCCGCTTGGGCAAAGACTCCATGACCCTTGCAGCCAAAGCATTTTTCCGTAGCGAAACACCCGACTATTATTTACAACACTACCGCAGTAACCACTATCGCTGGGATAACAATTTCCAAAAAACATTACGATTGCGTGTCAGTGGCGAAGTAGCCTACCCTACTAAATGGGTGAAACCTAAGTTGAATGTATCATTTGAGAATATCACCAAGCACATCTATTTTGATACGGATGGTTCCCCAAAACAGATGGATGGAAATATACAAGTACTAGCAGCCGACCTGCAACTGAACATTACTACTCCATGGGTTAATTTGGACAACCACGTAATATATCAACACGCATCATCGGATAAGTTGCCATTGCCGGCATTGACACTATATCACAATTTATATTACCATGGTTGCTGGGTGAAGGCTTTAGATGTACAGATAGGTGTGGATATGCGATTCTTCACCAAGTATTATGCACCACTCTTGAATCCTGCGTTGGGACAGTTCTGCGTACAAAACATAGAGCAAGTAGGTAACTACCCCGTAATGAATGTATATGCTAATTTCTACGTAAAGAGTTTGCGCCTAAAATTGTTTGCACAATACCAACACTTCAATGCATCATTCATGAACAAACAATACTATGAAATGCCAGGTTACCCAATGGGCCCCGATATGTTCCGCGCTGGATTGGCATGGCATTTCTACAAATAACCCGCCTTTAAACTATAAACTTTCAACTATAAAAACATTATGCAACAAACAAACAATTT
This sequence comes from Paludibacteraceae bacterium, assembly GCA_045532735.1. Lineage (GTDB taxonomy): Bacteria > Bacteroidota > Bacteroidia > Bacteroidales > Paludibacteraceae > Colicola. The sequence goes on from JAZSGL010000094.1 coordinate 40,208, forward strand.
ACATACCATTCTGCTGTACGCGCAGCAAGAGGCTCAGCGATTGGGCAGTAGCGAGATTCTACCAGATCACTTGATGTTGGGAATCTTGCGATTGGCTGACGGCAAAGCCTTTGAATTGCTCATGCAGGCAGGGCTGAACCCAGTAGAACTCAAACGTGCTATTGACGAACGACTGATGCAAGCTACCACAAGCGACAATCCAAAAATGTCACGCGCCAGCGAGCGTATACTGCGCCTTATGCTCATTGAAGCAAAGCTGTACCACGCCAATGAATGTGGATCTGCACATCTGCTATTGGGCATGTTGCGCGAACGAGTAAATTATCCTACCATGTTCGTTGAGCAACAGTTTGGTATTGACTATGAGCGTATCGAACGCTTGTACCCTAAGCCACAACCATTACCACAAGATGGTAGCACCCTTGATTCGGAGTTTGCAGGAGAACAACCATTTGAGTGGGGGACCAAACACCCCGAACAAAAAAATAAGAGCAGCAAAACGGGAACACCCGCTTTAGATAAATATGGTCGTGATCTGACTGTCCAAGCACGTAATGGCGAGCTAGATCCAGTAGTAGGCCGTCAAGCCGAGATAGAGCGTGTAGTACAAATCCTATCACGCCGCAAGAAAAACAATCCTATTTTGATAGGCGAGCCTGGTGTGGGCAAATCAGCAATTGTGGAGGGATTGGCATTGCGTATTGAAAATGGTGAAGCGACAGCATTGGCAGGCAAACGCATCGTGTCGTTAGATATTGCTTCCATGGTAGCAGGCACCACCTATCGAGGACAATTTGAAGAGCGTATGAAGTCCGTTCTAAACGAACTGCACAAGCACCCTGAGATCATCCTCTTTGTAGATGAGATTCATACTATCATGGGGGCGGGTAATGCACAAGGTTCGTTGGATGCTGCGAATATTCTCAAACCTGCCTTGGCTCGAGGTGAAGTGCAATGCATTGGCGCTACCACCATCACTGAATACCGCAAATCCATCGAGAAAGATGGAGCATTAGAACGTCGGTTCCAAAAAGTGATTGTACAGCCTACATCAGCAGAAGAAACCTATGCTGTACTCACACGCATCAGCGAAGTGTATGGTGCCTTCCATCATGTGCAATACACCGAAGAAGCACTGCACGCATGCGTAAGATTGACTGATAGGTATATTACCGATCGCTTCTTTCCCGACAAGGCGATAGATGCCATGGACGAAGTCGGCGCTTGGAAAAGCGAAAAGGCAAGGAAAGAAGATACCGTGGGTGAAAGACTTGAAGTGACCGAAGCGGATGTAGCATTTGTCGTGAGCAGGATGTCAGGGGTACCTGTACAGCGAGTAGCACAAGCTGAGGGTGAACAACTACGCAAGATGAGTAGTGTGCTCAAGCAACGCGTCGTTGGGCAAGATAAAGCCATTGACACTATCGTGAGAGCCATCCAACGCTCACGCATGGGACTACGCAATCCCAATAAACCTATTGGTACATTCTTTTTGCTCGGTCCTACAGGCGTCGGTAAGACACATTTGGCACAATGTCTAGCAGAAGAAATGTTTGGCAATCGCGATGCAATCGTACGCTTCGACATGTCAGAGTATATTGAGAAGCACACAGTAAGTTTGCTCGTAGGCGCTCCTCCAGGATACGTAGCACACGAAGAGGGTGGCAAGCTGACAGAGGCCGTGCGCCGCAAACCATACTCAATTGTGCTATTCGATGAGATCGAGAAAGCACATGCTGACATTTTTAACATCCTATTGCAAGTCATGGATGAGGGCCGACTGACAGATCGTCAGGGTCGCGTAGTAGATTTTCGCAACACCATTATCATCATGACAAGTAATGTAGGTACTCGTCAGTTGAATGAATTTGGTGCAGGCATTGGTTTCAATGCTGATGAGATTAACGAGCAACAGACGGAACATATGCTCACTAAAGCTTTGAATCGCACCTTTCCTCCTGAATTTGTCAACCGATTGGATAATGTAGTTGTTTTCCATCCGCTGAACGACGAGGCTTTGGCACAGATTTTGACGCTCGAACTACACCCATTGAAACTGCGTTTAGAAGCTATGGGTTACAAACTGCAACTGACAAAAAAGACCAAAGAGCAGTTGCTTGAGCGTTCACGAGACCGCAAATATGGTGCACGACCATTGAAACGCGCAATTCAGACATTGGTAGAAGATCCTATCACAGATACCTTGCTATCAGGTATGACAGAAAATAAAACAATTAAAATATAACAACTATGGCAAAAGAGATTACAGATGCTAACTTTCAAGAATTGTTAGCAGAGGGCAAACCCCTCGTAGTAGATTTTTGGGCACCTTGGTGTGGTCCTTGCAAGATGATGTTACCTATCGTAGAAGAGTTGGCAGCAGAGTACGAAGGCAAGATTACCGTAGGTAAACTCAATGTTGATGACAATGATGAGACATGCTCTGCATACGGCATCATGAACATCCCAACAATCTTGTTTTTTAAGAATGGTGAGTTGGTAAATCGCAGTGTAGGTGCTATGCGTAAGCCTGAACTGCAAAAGCTTTTTGAGGAACTTTTGTAAGAAATTTGCAAAATTATTTGCATAATTCAAAAAAAAGCAGTACTTTTGCGCCCAAATTGCCTTTGTAGGCACTTATTTGTGTGCCTGCATGGGCTGTTTTGTACGCAAACACCGTTTGTTTTCGCGCTTGCGCGAGGGTCTGGTAGCTCAGCTGGATAGAGCAACAGCCTTCTAAGCTGTGGGTCTCGGGTTCGAATCCCGACCGGATCACAAAGCGATTTTGTAGTCTTTTAGGCAAATAGGCCAAAGGCCGGAAAGGAGCTTTTCATTAATCAACTATTAACTATTAATTATTCATTAACTGTACATGCGTCAGTTAAAAATCACAAAATCCATTACCAACCGCGAGTCAGCTTCGCTCGACAAGTATCTCCAAGAGATTGGTCGCGAGCCATTGATTTCGGTTGATCGTGAGGTGGAGTTGGCTGGTCGTATCCGCAATGGCGATAGAGCTGCCCTTGAGGAATTAACACGCGCCAATCTACGCTTCGTTGTCTCTGTAGCAAAACAGTA
>JAZSGL010000065.1:0-14110 GCA_045532735.1 Paludibacteraceae bacterium
GATACCACCGATGTGGTTGTCGTGCATGAGTTGCTCTGCATCGCCTACAGTTTGCTCTGCAGTGATGGTGATAGGATCGGAGATGAGTCCGTTCTCGGCTCGCTTCACACGGCGCACTTCTGCCGCTTGCTCTGCGATGGACATATTCTTGTGAATTACACCAATACCACCCTCGCGAGCGATAGCGATAGCCATCTTAGACTCGGTCACGGTGTCCATAGCCGCCGATACCACAGGGATATTGAGGCTGATGTTACGGGTGAATTGGCATTTGAGGTCCACTTCACGAGGAAGTACCTCAGAATAGGCTGGGACAAGCAACACATCATCGAATGTGAGTCCCTCTTGCAAAATACGAGAATTCATGTTATATTTCGTTTTTTTGTTATTAGCTAGTTGGACTAGTCGGGCTAGTTAGGCTAGTTGATCTAGTAGTTTTACAAAGCGTGGTCGCAGTAATAGCAGCGTACCACTCCTTCTTTATCAGTGTATGCTTTTTTCTCGACTGGTTCGGTAGTCACGATACAGCGGTCGTTGCTGCAGAGTTGGTCGGTGAGGAAAGTGTCCACCTTGTGCGATGGCTCTTTGTCGTGCCATGAGAGCAAAGTGTAGATAAGTGCCATGCGCACATACTTGCCATTCTCTACTTGGCGGAAGTATGCTGCACGTGGATCTTTGTCCACATCTACGGTAATCTCGTTTACGCGAGGTAGTGGGTGGAGAACTACCATATTCTCCTTGGCAAGCGCCATTTTCTCGGTATCGAGGATGAAGGCATCTTTGAGACGCTCGTATTCGGCAGGGTCGTCGAATCGCTCTTGTTGTACGCGAGTCATGTAGAGAACATCGAGAAGAGGCATTGCTTCTTCGATAGTAGCGTATTCGCTATAATTATCGCCCAATTCATGCTTCATGTAGTCAGGAAGACGAAGCTCGTTTGGTGATATAAGTACGAAGTGTACACCCTCATAACGCTTCATGGCTTTGATGAGCGAGTGGACGGTACGACCATACTTAAGGTCGCCACAAAGGCCAATGGTTAGGTGGTCAAAATGACCTAATTCGCGACGGATAGTGAGCAGGTCGGTCAGCGTTTGTGTTGGGTGTGCATGACCGCCATCGCCAGCGTTGATGATAGGGATACGGCTATACTCACTAGCTACACGAGGGGAACCCTCCTTGTAGTGACGCATAGCTATGATGTCGGCAAAAGAACTGACAACACGGATGGTGTCGGCTACAGTCTCACCTTTGCTAACACTACTGCTCTTGGCATCAGAGAAGCCAAGTACATTGCCACCCAACTCCATCATGGCAGCTGTGAAGCTGAGACGGGTGCGGGTGCTAGGTTCGTAGAAGAGTGTAGCGAGTTTCTTGCCATGGCAAGCCTCGGCGTACATCTCCTTATTATTAATGATATCCAAAGCGCGGTTGATGATCACATCTACCTCGGCAGTGGTTAAATCCACGGAATCAATTAGGTGTCTCATATGTTGTTCGTTTTACTCACGTTATTGGTTTCGCTGCGCTTCACGAAAGTGGTTCACTTCGTTCACGAAAATGGTTTCGCTGCGCTCACGTGAGCCGCAGGCGAGCCATTTTTCGCTTTAGCCATTTTCGTTGAAGACCACTTACGTCGCCAAAGGCGACCACTTTTCGTGCCTCCGGCACTCAAAGCATCCAACTTTCGTCAGAAGGGTTGTTGCGGAATTTGATGAGTCGCTCTTTGTCTTCAGCAGCTATGTATGCTTTGTCAGCAGCTACCTCTACGAGGGTGTCGAGGTCGCAAAGACTAACATTCTTCACTTCGGCTGCTGCCAAACGCTCAAGACCTTTCTTCATACCATAGGTGAAGATGCTGACGATACCGAGTACATCTGCCCCTGCTTCGCGGAGGACATTCACTACCTCGATGCAGCTACCGCCTGTAGAGATAAGATCCTCTACTACAACGACTTTCTGACCAGGGAGAAGTTTGCCTTCGATTTGGTTGCCACGACCATGATCTTTCGCGCCGCTGCGCACATAACCCATAGGGAGGTCGAGGATAGTAGCGGTGATGGCCGCGTGTGCAATACCTGCGGTAGAAGTACCCATGAGGACTTCTGCCTGAGGATAATGCTCTTTTATCAATTGAGCGAGACCGTTCTCTACATCGTTGCGCACTTGGGTATCGCTCAGCGTGAGACGGTTGTCGCAATAGATAGGACTCTTGATACCACTAGCCCATGTGAATGGCTCGTTTGGACGAAGGAAGACCGCTTTGATCTTGAGCAAGTCTTCGGCGATAAGTTGTTTCATGTATTCTTGCCTTTAAACTTTAAACATTAAACTCTAAACTGAATTTTGCTTATCCACAAAATTCCTCTACACAGCGTTGATAAGCAGCTACTGGATCTTCGGCAGCGGTGATTGGGCGGCCCACGACGATGAAGTCAGAGCCAATCTCTCGTGCCTTAGCTGGAGTGGTGATTCGCACTTGGTCACCTACTACGCCGTCTGCAAAGCGGATACCTGGGGTCACGGTATAGAAATCTTTGCCGCATGCCTCTTTCACCATACCTGCTTCGAGTGGAGAGCAAACCACGCCATCGAGGCCAGCTGCTTGTGCGTTCTTCGCATAATGAACCACCACATCGCCGATATTGCCTTGGATGAGCAAGTCGTTGTGCATACGCTCCTCGCTCGTCGAAGTGAGTTGCGTAACTGCCAAAAGGATTGGACGAGTGCCGTCCTCGCGAGTGAGCCCCTCAACAGCAGCTTTCATCATCTCGATAGTACCAGCTGCATGGAGGTTACACATATCTACATCCAAGCGGGAGAGCACGGACATGGCTTTCTTGACGGTGTTTGGTATATCGTGGAGCTTGAGATCGAGGAAGATCTTGTGTCCGCGGCGTTTGAGTTCGTGCACGATGGCAGGACCTTCTGCGTAGTAGAGTTCCATACCAATCTTTACATAAGGCTTTACATCGCCCATCTTGTCAAGGAAGCGATAGGTCTCTTCTGCTGAAGCGAAATCGCATGCAATAATCACATCTCTGTTATTCATGATTTACTATTCCAATTATATCTGTTAGTTTTTCTATTTTCAATTCGTCCATCAATGCTGGCAAACGATCTACAATCTCTTTCGCCACCATTGGGTTGGTGAGGTTGGCTGCTCCAATCTCTACGGCTGTTGCGCCTGCCATCATCATCTCTATCACATCCTCTGCTGAGCTCACACCACCACAACCGATGATTGGCAAACTCGTTGCACGTGCCACTTGGTTGACCATACGGAGGGCGAGCGGGAAGATACCTGAGCCCGAATAACCGCCATAGCGGTTGGCGATCACAGGACGGCGACGACGGATATCGATGCGCATACCTAGTACGGTATTGATGAGACACAAACCATCGCCTCCTGCAGCTTCGCATGCTTTGGCGATGGCTACGATGTCCGTTACATTAGGCGAAAGTTTCATATATACAGGTTTGGTAGTCACGGCTTTAACGGCAGCTGTGACTTCGGCTGCTGCCTCTGGGCTGGTACCAAACGCCATACCGCCGTTGTGCACATTAGGGCAGGAGATATTCACCTCGAGGATGTCGATAGGCTCTTTGTCTAGAAGGGCACAAGTCTCTACATAGTCTTGCACGGAGAAGCCGCTGACGTTGGCCACGATACAGCCGTTGTAGTGGCTCTTGAGACGAGGCAATTCGTGGGCAATCACATGTTCTACACCGGGGTTTTGGAGTCCTACAGCGTTGATCATACCATAGTTGCCACACTCGGCAATACGAGGCAATGGGTTGCCGTAGCGTGCCTCGCGGGTAGTGCCTTTGAAGGAGATACCGCCCAGGCAGTTGATATCGTATAACTCAGCAAACTCGTCGCCAAAACCATAGGTCCCCGATGCGGGGATGATAGGGTTGGCGAGGGTGATGCCAGAGAGGGATATTTGTAATCTGTTCATATTCATTTTATTGAGTCCGGAGTCCGGAGTCGGGAGTCCTATAATATCAATTCTTCTGCTGCGAATACGGGGCCTTCTTTGCAGACGCGTTTAGGTCCTTTAGTCGTTTGTATCGTGCAGCCCATGCATGCGCCAAAGCCACAGCCCATACGCTCTTCCATGCTCACTTCGCCATGGGTGCCAGCGGCTTGAATGAGCGCTTTGATCATTGGGAGAGGTCCGCAAGTGTAGTAGTAAGATTGCTTGCCGTCCAATGCGTTGGTTACAAAGCCCTTTACGCCATGACTGCCGTCCACGGTGGTGACCGTGACATCGCAGCCTAGCGCACGAAACTCCTCCTCGTAGAAGACTTCGTCTTTGGTATTGAAGCCGAGTATCACGCGCACCTTTTTGCCTGCTTCGCGGAGTTGGCGAGCCAGCATGTACATCGGTGGTACACCTACTCCACCGCCAACCAGCAATGGTGCGTCGCCCGCTTTGCTCAGGTCATATCCGTTACCGAGTACGGTGAGCACATCGAGTTGAGTGCCGATTGGCAGGTGGCTCATAGCCTCTGTGCCTACACCCACTACCTTATATATAATAGTAAGCACACCATCTGTGCCCTTCGCCTCAGTAATGTTGCAGACGGATATAGGGCGACGAAGGAATTGTCCTTCCACGCGAATATTCACGAACTGCCCTGGGAGAATGCCCATAGTGTCGCCACCAAGCTGCATGCGATAGACATTCTTGGCTATCTGTTCGTTGCTCAGTATTTCTAATATTTGTTGTTTCATATAATCTTATTGTGAATGCACTATTTTTTTACTATATATTCGGCAATTCGTGTATACCAACCATTGGATTTCTTAACATATAATGTCAATCTTCCTTCCTGATTTGGCGTAATATCAATATAGCACCTTGTCCCTGTGCAAGTCCATTGGTTTTCTTTATACCAAGTTTCATCTACTACAACGGCAAATGCCGCGGGTTCTTCAACTTCTAATTCGAAATGGTAGTTAGTAGATGGAGTCAACTTGTAATTTTTAGGAATACTTACTATACTCAAACCATATTCATTCAACACATTCCCATCTATTATCGGCCTTTTATGAGAAGCAATATATTTTTCTTCGCTCGCAGTAGGATAAGATACTTTATATTCCGCTACCCAATCATAACTACCTTGATTATTTTGTACCCCAATGCATAAATTTCCCCCTTCCTCTGGCATTAGATCGATTGAATAATTATTCCCCGAACATTCCCACTCTACTTCGTGCACCCATCGATTATTAATTATGATTGCTAGTTTATTGCCACTATTTTTCTTAAACTCAAAATGATAAGTGGTAGCTGGATTCAATAACTTAATTGTTGGAATATCAACCACTTTCAACCAATGTTTATCTAGCACATCTCCATGTATTATCGGTCGTTTTCGAGTGGCAATATATTTTTTTTCTTCTGCTGTAGGATATGAAATATTGTATTTCGCTATCGTACTATAAGAATTATCATCTACCTTTATACTAATGTCTAGTTGTCCTCCCTCTTCAGGTATCAAGTCGATTGAATAGCGATTACCCGATTGCTTCCACTCGTTATCACATATAAATCGCCCATTAATGACTATCGCCAATTTTACTTCTTTTTTCTTCTCTATTTCAAAATGATAAGTGGTCGCAGGGTTCAATTTATTCTGAAGAGGGATATCAATTAATCCTACTATACTGCCAAAATCATCCCCAAAAATCTTAGGCAAAGAAGTTATTTTTTTGGTTCGCAATGAATTATACATCTTACGAGCCTGCCATCCAAACATTTCATTAGAAGGATCTAGAGGTGGCAATTCGCGAAATTCTTGCTTATTAATTGATTTTTTCAGAAACTGATACTTTTCCTCATTTGGAAAGTGAGTAAATATCATCCAATATGGATCAACATCAAACCAATACGAATGATTGTCTCTAAAATAGAATTTACCGTTATTTACATATCCAGCTCCCCATGTAGGATCAATCAAAATGGGTCCTCCTTCCACTTCAGCCACAATCCACGCATGTCCACCAGCTCCGATAATGCCATCTGCATCTTTTGATACTCCCTCTACTATTTCACACTCCACACCGACTGGTTCACACAACCTATAAAACAACTCACTGTAAGCTTTGCATACGCCTTTCTTATTATCATAACACTCATCTGCAGTGTAGATACGGTAGGAAGTATCGTATTGAATATTATCGCATATCCATTCGTATATCGCACGTGATTTTTCACGCTTGGATTTACAACCTTTGGTTATCTTTTTTGCAACATTGGTATAGTCATAACGAGTTTTAGATAAGAAAGTGCCATTCAGATCCTTACTTTTCCCATCAAGAAATATTTCTTTTGCTTCACCATTACTAAAATTGATAGTTATACTTGTCTGAGACGACAAATAACCAGCCACTAAGGCAAACAAAACTAATGCCATTATGCGTTTCATACGTCCCAATGCTATCTTTTTCATTCTATTGCTTTTTAGGTTGGTTTTCCGCCTCTAAACTCCACTCACATTATAGACCGTCACACCATTCACGCTTGTTTTGACGCACTTGCCATACACTTCCCATCCTTCAAATGGCATTGCTTGTCCCATGGAAAGGAAGTTAACAGGATCAATCTTGTAGCACGCATCTAGATCGAAGTGCGCGAACGAGTTGCTATTGTCCAAACCAATGATACGAGCAGGATTGGTGGACATGAGTTCAATAAGACGCTCAAAAGTGATGATACCCGTCTTGACGAAGTGGGTGTACATCAGCGGAAAGGCCGTTTCCAGTCCCACAATACCAAATGCGCTTTTCTCCAGTCCCCTACTCTTTTCCTCTGCACTATGAGGCGCGTGATCGGTGGCGATACAATCGATCGTGCCATCCTTGATACCTTCAATAAGCGCAAGGCGATCTTCTTCCGCACGGAGCGGTGGGTTCATCTTCCACTTACCATCTTCCTGCAAGTCCTTGTCACTCAACAGCAAATAGTGTGGCGCGGTCTCGCATGTCACGGGCAAGCCTTTCTTCTTTGCCTCGCGAATCAGCGCCACGCTCTCCTTTGTAGATATATGGCATATATGAAAACGACACCCTGTCTCTTCTACCAGACGGATGTCGCGTTCTATCTCTTTCCATTCGCTTTCAGACACGATGCCACGGTGTCCGTTTTTCTTAGCATATTCGCCAGCGTGGATATAGCCGCCATTGAGCAGTGCCTCCACTTCGCAGTGAGCCACCATCACACGATCTACCGCACGAATACGCTTCATAGCTTCACGCATCAGCTCTTCGCTTTGCACACCGCGACCATCATCCGAGAAACCTTTCACGTATGGCGCAAGTGACTCAAAGTCAACCAATTCACCTGCACCCTTCTGACCCATCGTGATCGACGCAAATGGATAGACGCCTGTATAGGTATCGCGTTTGATGATATCCAGCTGCTCCTGCAGATGCTCCACCGTATCTGGCACAGGATTCAGATTAGGCATGGTAAACACCGCACTGTATCCTGACGCAGCAGCAGCCATACTGCCCGAAGCAATAGTCTCTTTATACGAAAAACCCGGCTCACGAAAATGGACATGAAGATCCACAAGAGCCGGAATTTGTACTATGTTGCGTTCAATCGCCATCTTTTTATGCAATTTTTAAAATTGCTTGCAAAATTACAACTTTTTTTTCATATACGCAAGAAATAAATACATTTTTTTTCAATTGATATACCCATTTTACTTTTTCCTTTACGCCTTACGCCCTACACGCTATACCCTATTTATCAAAAAATCGCCTTTTTCCTCAAATTCCTTGCACAATCCAAAAAAAAGCTGTAACTTTGTGCGTTTTTTTTATAAAAAACGAAAAACTACTATCGTCAACACCACACGATTATGGAACGAAGTGATTTTACTCCCGATGAGGAGCGCATGTTAGAAGAGGAATATCAGGCCTTGCTCAACGATTACCTTCACTCTATGCACAGCCAGCGAGTTGAGCTCATCGAGCGTGCATATCATCTTGCCAAGCAGGCCCACCATGGCGTACGCCGCCTGTCTGGCGAGCCATACATGATACACCCCCTCTCCGTGGCCCGCATAGTGGTCAAGGAGATTGGACTAGGTAGCACCAGCATCTGCGCGGCGCTGCTCCATGATGTGGTGGAAGATACCGACTATACCACGGAGGATATCGAACGCATGTTCGGACCCAAGATCGCTAGCATAGTCGAGGGACTTACCAAACTATCCGGTGGCGTCTTTGCCGACAAAGCCATGAAGCAGGCTGAGAATGTACGAAAACTCGTGCTCACCATGTCCGAGGATATCCGCGTCATGCTTGTCAAACTGGCCGACCGACTCCACAATATGCGTACACTCGCGGCTCAACGACCCGAGAAACAACGCAAGATTGCTGCAGAGACACAGTATATCTACGCGCCTATGGCCCACCGACTAGGACTATTCCCCATCAAAACCGAGTTAGAGAACCTTAGCTTCAAATACGAGTTTCCCGAGAAATATGCCGAGATTGAGGCACAGCTATTAGCCAACAAAGATGCACAACTCAGCAACTTCGAAGAGTTTGCCGCTCCTATCCGCAAGAAACTCACCATGATGGGATACAACTTCAATCTCTACGCGCGAACCAAGTCCGTATATTCCATCTATAAGAAGATGACCAAAAAGGGCATACCTTTCGAGCAAATATACGACCTACTAGCGGCACGAGTAGTCTTCGAACCCACTTCCGACCGCTCTGAGAAAGACCAATGCTGGATGATCTACTCCGCTATCACCGAGATCTATCGCCCACACCCCGAACGTATTCGCGATTGGATCTCTATGCCTAAAGCCAATGGCTACGAGGCACTACATGTCACCGTCATGGGTAACCACGGACAGTGGATCGAAGTGCAAATCCGTACCGAACGAATGCACGAACTAGCCGAACACGGACTAGCTGCACACTGGAAATACAAGACCGGAGATAACAGCGGAGGTGAGCTCGACAAATGGTTACAGGAGATTAAGGATGTCCTCGCCAATCCTGATGACGACGCCATCGCGTTCCTAGATACATTCAAACTCAACCTCTTCGCCCACGAAGTATTCGTCTTTACACCCAAAGGAGATATCCGCACACTCGCACAGGGCGCCACGGTACTTGATCTAGCCTATCAGCTACACACCGAACTTGGCGAACATTGTATCGGAGCCAACGTCAATCGCCACGCGCGACCACTCAGCTATATCCTGCAGAGTGGTGACCAAGTAGAGATACTTTCTTCCAAGAAGCAGAAACCCGAACCCGAATGGCTCGAGATCGCGGTCACGGCTAAAGCCAAAGATAGCATCAAGAAGTATTTCAAGAAGTCCAGAGGCCTTATGGACACCATACTTCAGCGTGCCCCAGAGGACAAAGCTCGAATTGCCAAACTCCAGATCAAGGGAGAAGACACCTTTGGTGTACTTATGCACATCATGGACATCATCTGCAACGAACATAAGATCAACATCCGTGACCTACATGTCACATCCGACGGCCCATTCTTCCATTGCAATCTCGAACTGGTGATCTTCAAGCAAAAAGTGGTAAGCCAAATATGCATGAAACTCCGCGAGATTCCTAGAATTACCGCCGTCAATGTCATCGAAATCAGCTAACCACACTACACCACACTACACTATACTACACCACACTACACTATACAACACTATACAATTCTAAACAACACAACAATATGAAACGAATCTTTCTTTTCGCTGCCATCCTTTTCAGCCTGACAGCCATGGCACAGATGCCAGTCATCACTTTCGACAAGACCACCCACGACTTCGGCAAAATCAACGAAGCCGATGGCCGTGTGACAACTGTCTTTGAATTCAAAAACGAAGGTATGGTTCCACTCGTTCTCAGTAACGTGCGCGCATCTTGCGGATGCACCACACCTAAATGGACACACGAACCTATCGAACCAGGACAAACAGGTACTATCACCGTCACCTACAATCCTAACGGACGACCAGGACGATTCCAAAAGACCGTCACGGTTACCAGCAATACCGAAGAAGCTACCACCCGCCTTTACATCAAGGGCGAAGTGATCCCAAAACCTGCGGATCCTGTTGCTACCTACCCTGTCAAGATGGGACCACTCAGCCTCAACAAGAAGTCACTCAACTTCGGCATACTGATCAAGCGTGAAGGAGGCAAGATGTTCTCTATCGAATATGCTAACCTCACCGACCAAGCTATTAAGGTCGAACTCAAGACCAATGCCGAGTATAGCTATCTCAAACCTCAAGCTACACTGCAAAATGTACAACCAGGCGAGACAGGCAAACTCCAATTTGCTCTGCAGACATTGGAATGCCCACTCTGGGGACCTATCGAGGCTAAGGCATATGTGATCATCAACGACCAACCTATCTACACCGACGAGTATGCCATCACCATCAAAGCCGAACTCAAAGAAGATTTCAGCAAGATGACTGTTGAGGAACTCCAACAAGCACCTATCATCGAGGCTAATGTACCAGCATTGGACACACTCAAAGCAGACAAGAAATACAATGCTCGTCTCACCCTCACCAATGCGGGTATCAATCCACTGCTCATCCGTCGTATCGTTACCAGCGACGAGACCATCACCACTACTGCACCTAAATCAGCTATCAAGGCAGGCCGCAAAGCGGATGTCAATCTGCTGATCAACACTATGGGTCTCAAACCTGGCAACTATACACGCACCGTAACCATCATCACCAACGACCCTAAGAAATCCGTACTCAAACTCGCTATCAATTGGGTAATTGAATAATAACACTACCCTACACTACACCATACTACACTATACTACACCATACTACACTACACCATACTACTCTACACTAAACAAACACAATGAAACATCCTGAAAATAGCAGCGAATACAAGGGTCTCACCGTCAACGCAGGCGTCGAAAACCTGCCATCGGTCAACCCATATGCCACTTTCCGCCGACGCAAACAGATCCTCTCGGCCGACGAGTATGTCGAGGGCATACTTCGTGGCGATATGCGACTTCTCAGCCAGGCCGTCACGCTCATCGAGAGCAACCTGCCTAGCGACCAAGTCATCGCCCAGCAAGTCATCGAGAAATGCCTTCCCTACGCAGGCAATGCCATTCGATTGGGCATCACGGGTGTACCTGGTGCAGGCAAATCCACCTTCATTGAGGCCATCGGCACCCAGCTTTGTCGCATGGGCAAGCACCTAGCCGTATTAGCGATCGACCCTTCGTCCGAGCGAAGCAAAGGTAGTATCCTCGGCGATAAGACCCGTATGAACCAACTCTCTGTGGAGAACAATGCCTTCATCCGCCCTAGCCCATCAGCCGGCAGCTTGGGTGGTGTAGCGCGTAAGACCCGCGAGACTATCGTTCTCTGCGAAGCAGCAGGTTTTGATACCATCATCGTCGAGACTGTTGGCGTAGGCCAGTCGGAGACTGCTGCCCACTCTATGGTGGACTTCTTCCTGCTCCTGCAGGTCACCGGTACTGGCGACGAACTCCAAGGCATCAAGCGCGGTATCATGGAGATGGCCGACGGTATAGCTATCAACAAGTGCGATGGTGCCAATGTTGAGCGTGCGGAGGCAGCTAAGGTGAGTTTCAAGAACGCCCTAGCACTCTTCCCACCTACCGAATCAGGATGGAAACCTTATGCTGTGACCTGCTCAGCCATCGAGGGAAATGGCATCTTGGATGTATGGGATATGGTAGAGGATTATATAAGGTTCGCGCGCGAGAGCGGATATCTAGACCATCTGCGCACCCAGCAGGCCAAGTATTGGATGTACGAGACCATCAACCAGAACTTGCTAGATAGTTTCTACAAGTCCGAGCAGATGGAGCCACTCATTGCCAATGCCGAGCAACGCGTATTGGGCAACGAGCTCAGCAGCTTCACCGCCGCCTACGACCTCCTCGACCGTTTCCGCAAGCTGAGTAAGTGATGAGTGATAAGTGATGAGTGATAAGTGATGAGTAAATCTATGAAGTAAGCGATGAAAGAAAGTATATTAAGAGAAAAATGCAAAGTATTTGCAATACGGATAATCAAACTCTATAAGTTTTTAACTGAAGACAAGAAAGAGTTTGTTATGTCCAAGCAAATACTGAGAAGTGGTACCAGTATTGGAGCTAATTTTGCAGAAGCAATATATGGTGTCAGTGAGGCTGATTTCTTAAATAAACTTTCTATCGCTCAAAAAGAAGCCAGTGAAACTATCTATTGGCTTGATTTATTGCATGAAACAGATTTCATCACTCAAAATCAATTTGATAGTTTACATACCGATGCAGACGAATTATTAAGATTACTTGCTGCATCAATTATCACAATAAAAAAGAAGAAGAACTCATAACTCATCACTCATAACTCATAGTTCATCACTAGAAATTAACTCATAACTCATAACTCATAGTTCATCACTAACAATGCCCAACAAACGTAAAACCACCCAACCCACCATCATCAAGGTGGGTACCAACGAGATAGGCAAGCTTCCACCACAGGCACTCGAACTCGAGGAGTCTGTGATAGCTGCCATGATGATTGAGAAGGACGCTTTCACCAGTGTCGCCGACCTACTTCGTCCCGAGTCATTCTACGCGGACAAACATCGCTACATCTTCGAAGCAATCCGCTCATTATCAGCCAAAGACGCACCTATTGATGTACTCTCTGTAGCGGAGGAACTCAAGCTCATGGGCAAGCTCGAACTGGCAGGTGGAATCATCTACCTCAGCGACCTCACACGCCGTATCGCATCGGCAGCCCACCTCCACTACCATGCCCAGATCGTGGCACAGAAGGCTACGGCCCGCGACCTCATCACCATGGCTTGCCAGATTGAGGAGAAGGGCTATGACGAGACACAGGATGTGGACGATCTCGTGGAGGAAGCTACAGCCAAGATCTTTGAGATATCACAACGCGCACAGAAGCGCGATGTCACACATATCTACCCTGTCATCACAGAGGCTTTCGAGCGTATGCGCAAGGCATCTGCCAACGAGGGCAATATCTCTGGTATCCCTAGTGGCTTCAACGAACTAGACAAGATCACCTCTGGTTGGCAAAAGTCCGACCTCGTCATCATTGCTGCGCGTCCTGCTATGGGTAAGACGGCTTTCGTGCTCTCTATGGCCAAGAATATCGCGGTGGACTTCAATATCCCTGTAGCTATTTTCTCTTTGGAGATGAGCAACGTGCAGCTCATCAACCGTCTTATCATGAATGTCTGCGAGATCGAGGGTAACAAGATCCGTAACGGACGACTCACTTCTGCCGAATGGGACCGACTAGAGAACCGTATCAATGTCCTTCAAAACGCACCTATCTTTGTGGACGACACCCCTGGTCTCAGCGTCTTCGAGCTCCAGAGCAAAGCGCGTAAGTTGGTCAAGGACAAGAAGATACAGCTCATCATCATCGACTACCTACAGCTCATGAATGCCAACGGCTCTAGCTTCGGTAGCCGCGAGCAGGAGGTTAGTATCATCTCCCGCAGCCTCAAGGGATTGGCCAAAGAGCTTGATATCCCTATTATTGCACTTAGTCAGCTCAGCCGTGCAGTCGAGAAGCGCGATTCTAGCAACAGCAATGTCGATGGCAAGAAGCCTTTGCTCTCCGACCTTCGTGAGTCAGGTGCTATCGAGCAGGATGCTGATATGGTATGCTTCATCCACCGTCCTGAGTACTATAAGCTCTACGACGATGGCAATGGCAAGGATCTCCGCGGCCTAGGTCAGATCATCGTGGCTAAGCACCGTAATGGTGCCACCGACGAGATTTGGTTGCGCTTTATTGGCAAGTATACACGCTTCCAAAACGAGGATGCAGCATACGACGACAATTTGTACGACAATGTTCAGCATAACACCCAAACGCGTACCAGTCGCATGAACTCCATGCCAATGGAGGCCGATGGTGCATCGCTCAGCGACTCCTCCCGCCTCGACGAACCTCCCACCCCATTCTAACCACCCTACACCATCCTACTCAACCGCTACTCAACCGCTACTCAACTGCTACTCAACTGCTACTCAACTGAAGTCGGATCGTAGCCATGTCG
>JAZSGL010000053.1:0-2012 GCA_045532735.1 Paludibacteraceae bacterium
ACCCCTTGGCTCACAGAACGACATGGCTACGATCCGACTTAGCCATCCCTAATCATTCCTTTCTCATTAAAGAACTGGTATAGGAATTTGCCCTTTGCTGTTCTTCTGTCAGGTTGATTATACACCTTTGTATCATCATCAGTGAGTAGTCCTTCGCACAACATTGCCATAACAAGAGAATAGATTGCGCATGCACCATCAAGATCCCCTTGTTGTTTATGCAATTTTACCCATTTACGGTTTTTGTCAAGCACACATAAACCTTTATGGCTTAACTTGATAGAATCTATGATATGAATGCTTGCCATATTTGTTATGCTGTTTTTCTATAAATCAAAAACTGTGATAATGACTGTATTGACTCGTTTGCTTGATCCAGACTACCAAACGAGTGAATAAGTTGTGCCGCATAAGGTTTATCCCACTCTCGGATATCCTTAATAGTGCACGAACCATTTGATGCGATATAAGATACGATCTGCTTAATAAGTGCTGCCTGTGCTTCGGTAATACTACGCTGCATCTGACCGCACCAGAGGTTGAAATACTGGTTTGCCGAAGCGTGCAAGCAGTTGAGCGTAGTTATCTGATGATATGCAAATCGTACCAACTGGATAATGTTGGTGATCGCATCTTTCTCCTCCTGGGTTGAGAATTTAACCACGGCATCAGGTCTAACAAGAGCATAAGTATTCCACAAAAGATGTGGGTTGAATTTATTATTCTCAAACTTCAACTTATTCTCTAAATCTTTGAGCATAGAGTATGTGAGAGGCTCGCCCTGATTGTTGTAGATAATGCGAAGCGCCTCTATCTCGTCTTTGTGCTCATTGTCATACTCCTCAAAAGCCTTAGTGGTTTCATTAGCCTCCTCAATAGAGAACCCTTTTGAGATAAGAGTATCTTCTCCCGGCTGAAGGATGGTAACAAATCCGGCATTGAGGATAAGCAGATACTTGCGTGCCTCAGGATTATTAACAATCGGAGCAACTAAGCCCTTGCGCTCGTTGTTTGGCTCATTTATATCAGTATATGGTGGCAAAGTATTGCTCTCCAATGCATCATATATGGCAACGGCTATATCTTTCATATCAGCCTTTGCTAATCTGATAAATTCGTTACGCTCTGACTCTTTACTCTTGTTGTAGATGCGTGATAAGCGGGCAGCTAACAGACGCAGATACTCATCGCATACATTACCGTGAGTGATACGCTCAAGAAGCTCTTTGAGTGTCATTACATAACCAGGTTCATCATCACCTCCCGGGCGAGTTACCTTCATCTCGTGCTCGGTTACACCCACAGCATCAACAAGATAGAACAAATCTTTGCTGAACGCATTAGGGGTAACATTGCGTAATTGCTCGTCACCTATAGTACGGACACCACGACCTTTCATCTGTGTGTACAACGATTCGGACTCGACATCGCGCATAAACATAACAACTTCCAAAGGCTTAACATCCGTACCTGTGGCAACAAGTGTAACGGTTACTGCGATGCGGAAATCTTTATCGTTGCGGAACTGACGGATCAACTCATTACTATCGCCCGCCGAGTATGTAATCTTCTGTACAAACTTATCATCTGTTCTACCGAAGACCTCCTTTGCAATCTTTACGATATTGCTTGCGTGGGCATCATTGAGAGCAAATATCAATGTCTTTGGAAGATAATCCATATTGGGATCACGCTGAGGATCGGTAAACATCTCAGTATATACCGCATCTCGATAGGTTTCAAGAACGAGCTTTATTTGAGCGGGATTAACGATACTACGATTCAACTCCGTCTTGGTATAGGTTGTTTCGTCTTGATTCTTGATGCTCTCAACAGTACCTGTGTAACGAGTAATTTTCTTTACATCCTCACCCTCACGAATAGCTCCGCCATCCTCTGTTGCTTGAGTCTTGATTCGATATACTCGATAATCAACATTGACGCCATCTGCAATAGATTTCTCCAATGTGTAGTTTACAATGCGATTGTTATTGAAGAATGCCAATGTCTCA
>JAZSGL010000027.1:0-2644 GCA_045532735.1 Paludibacteraceae bacterium
GATGTATATGTTTGTGATGCTTGCGGTTCAAGAAAAATTGAGATTCAGGTTTGGGTAAATGCCAATACCAATGAGTATCTAAGTGATGTAGATGATGACGATACGGACTGTAAATGGTGTGCAGACTGTGAACAGAGTCAGAATTTCTGCACATTGAGCGGCTACAAGCAGCGTATGGAAGACTGGTGGAAAGACCTCGACTTCATTACGATGGAGAGCATAACAGGATTGCACGAGACTAACTACTCAGCGGAAGATGGCTCACAAGCCTTTATAGATGCATGCAACGATTGGTGGAATGGCCAAGACTATGACACACAGCGGGAACTCTATAACAATTCACAATCTTAATACTTACTACTATGGCAGAGAATGAAATTATCGAAAGAATATGCGGATCGTGCAACTGCGATGAAGCTACTGCAAAGGAGTATCTGAATGATGAGATACACCACCTCAGAGAACTGCAAGAGGTAAACGACCTGCAAGAGAGTGACATTGAACTCTCTTGCAGTGGTCTCGGCATCGAGTCCGAATGTATGGAGTATTTCACAATGGTATTAACCTACTAAAATCTACTACTATGGCTTACTTTAGGAATATACATTCATTGGCGGAACTCAAGAAGGAGTATCGCAGATTGGCATTGGAGAATCACCCCGACAAAGGCGGCAGCACCGAAGTGATGCAGCAGATCAATGTGGAATTTGAACGGCTCCACGAGATTTGGAAGAACGATACCACCAAATCAGCAAATGCTTCAGGCTATGAGAATGACTATGCAGGAGCATCGGCAAAGGAATATACTGACTTCGTATATAACGAGTATCGTTGGAAAGGTCGCAACTATCAAGGACAGCACACTCCTGAGATTGTGGAGTTGGTGCGTAACTGGATGAAGGAGACCTATCCTAAGTATAAGTTCTCCGTATCAAGGCACCACTATAATTCTATCCATATCTACCTTGTCAAAGCCGACTTCGAGGCATTCAAGAAGGATAAGGGCGTTGTGTTCCACCACGATGTGAACCATTATAACATTGATGGAGACCAAACGCTCACCGACAGAGCCAAGGAGGTTATGAAGAATGTCTTCGACTTTGTGATGTCGTACAATTTCGATGACAGTGATCCTATGACTGACTACTTCTGCACCAACTTCTACCTTACATTAGGAATCGGAACCTACAAGAAGCCTTATAAGGTGGAATTGCCTAAATTGGATTGCAAAGGCAAGAAACCAGATGTATTCAAGCACCCCGAAGGTGCAGCACACAAAGCAATTCGCCAAGCATTGGGCGGTGCATACTTCAGTTTCCACAATAGCCAGCGATTGCAAGGCAAGATGGTACTTGGCGAAGACTCCTACGGACATAGTGGCGACAAATACTTTTGGCCACTCTCATACTCCAGTGCCAAGACCGCACAAAAACGAATGGATAAATTAGAGAAAGCCGGCATCCGTTGTAAACTCACAGGCTACAATGGCGGCTGCATCGAGTTCCTCGGCTACACTCCCGAAACCGAAGTACTACTCGAAAAAGAGCGTCAGGAGGTTATCGTTGCTCATCAGGCGTGGCAGGCTATGCAGGTGCAAACAGCGTAAAAAGAAGTCGGTTGCCTTGATAAAAAATCTGGGCAACCGACTATAGTAGTTTGATTTATGTTATCTTGATTTTATTGTTCCCAAAACATCCAGTAGATTTTCTCGTTCTAAGTCTATTTTGTAAACAGAATCAGCACAGCCATTTTCTTTTAAGACAGATAATTCGTAAGCATTCGGTGAAGCACGTACAGTCTTCTTGAGGGAGAAATAAGCAATGAAAAATAAGGGATGCACCGTTAAGTACATCCCCTGATTGTGTAGTTATTTAAGCTTCAAGATTACTTGCGTGCCTTCAATACGAAACTTACATTGATGCTCTCTACGCGTGCTTCCATATCAGCAAACACCTTCGCAATAGCAGCCTCGTCAGTTTGGTTAATCTCGCCCATTGCAATCAAAGTAGCAACTTCCACATTAGCAAAGTAGTTGATGAAAGCATCTGTGTGCATATACATATGCAACTGACTATCATCTTTGTCTTGGAACATATGCATCACTACGGTGCGGCAAGCAGGGTTCATTTTGCTCATATCAAGTGTAACCTTGTTACCATCAACAGTAATTGGAGTTGCAAATTCTATATCCATATCATTAGAGCTGAATTTATATGTAAATGAGTTAGCACTAAACTCAAAGCAAGAGAGGACTGCGCGGAACATCATATCAAAGTCACCGCCTTTAATATTGGACATATTGAAGGTGCTTTCTCCAATAGTAAAATCCTCATCTTTACCCTTTGCGTTGCTTACATATGCTGAATTATAATCATAGACTTTGCCATCAAGGTTAAGGTGTTGTTTCACACGGAGCCAAGAAGAAGTTGCAGCACTACCGCCCTTTTTTGGATAAGTTATCATTGTTAAAATGTCACCGTATGCAGTTCCATCAGGAGTATATATCCTCAAATCCGCAACTAAGCTCTTCAGCGTCCTTCTTGCGTCTAAACGTCCTCTCATCACTGAATTAGCAGATAAATTGAGGCTGAAATACCCACTTCTGCCCACAATATCCCCTTGCCCCACTATGCGACTTGAGGCA
>JAZSGL010000006.1:0-11796 GCA_045532735.1 Paludibacteraceae bacterium
AGAATTTGTGAATAGCGAAACATTGAATGAAAAGACTTCTATGGAAGAAAGTTATGATATGTTGTGTGAAATGGCTAATTTATCTCAAAGGAGAACAGGTATCAATACAAGAATTTATGTTAGCAGCAAAGAAGGACAACATGGACCAAGAATAAAGGTATATAATAGTAGTAATGATGAAAGTTTTTCAATGTCTATAGAAGACTCCCCAAAAGTATTAATTGGTAATCCAAATATTGTGAGTACTAAAATTTTTAAACAAATCATAAAATGGGTGCAAATAAATAAGAATATACTCCTTTACTATTGGCAACATTCTGATATGGATATTGATGACTTGTTGGATGGAATCAAAAAAATTTAATGAATATAATCTATTAAAAATTACAAGTTTAAAATAGATAATTCCGAAAAAATATAAATATACCAATACAAGATTTTATTAATATGAATATATTGAGTTACGACGAATTTATTGAAGACCAGAATTACGAAACAATAGATGAACTATTGCAGACCGTCTATACTGATGAAATGTTATTGGAAATGGCAAACATTTCACAAAGCACCACTGGGTTGGATGTTATTGTTTGGGTGCAAACCAACAATACACAATCGACTGGAAAACATAATCTGCCACGAATAAAATTCCAGAACAATACGGCAACAAGAGTCCAAATCCATGAGTTGATTCCCATTTCCATATCGGACAATCCCAAAATATTGTTGAACAACAATGATTTGAATAAAATCATAATCAGTCAAGCACAAATAAATGGGGTTAAACAGTGGATTGTACAAAACAAAGAAATATTGATTGATTATTGGCAAGAGCAAATAACAACAGATGAATTGTTCCAAAAACTAAAAAAGTAGCTTTATTTAAGGAATTTATATACCTATTAACACCTATCGTTATAGACTTATTTTGTTTTGCCCACCAATGCAGCGCGCTGCATTCTTTTAGGCAAAAACAAAATTATCCTCGAATTGTCAATAATTGACATCGTAATTGACGCTAATTGTCGTTAAAAATAAAATCAGTGTTAACTCGTATATAGTTCCCTTGTTTAATTTGTAGATAATTCCGAAAAACATACAACTATGAAACAAACAACCAATCACCCAACTACTACATGGGCAGCAGTCAATGCAACCATCCTTTCAACTATGGAGTTCCTAACCAGCGACGAGCAACTACGCTGCTCCGATGACGCAGAGCAACCCGCCCCTGTGCGCGAAGCAGCTATCACCTATCTCCAAGAGCGCCTCAACCTCTCGCGCATCCAAGTACTCATCCTCACTGCTGTGCTCTACTATTCTGCCAAGCACTCAGGTCGCAAATGCAATATGGATGACCTCGCCAATTTGCTCCACATGCACCCATTGCGCGTACTTCAGCTTAGAGATGAGTTCTGTGTCTTGGATGAACTGGGCTATATCGTCAACTACCAAAACAAAGATGGCTGGTCCTTGTCTATGGTCGGCGAGGCTTTGGAATCATTAGCAATGGACATACCATTCGACCCGCAGATCCTTAAACTGGAGAGCAACTTCGACTTCCTTTGCAAAGCCAACCGCTTCATCAAAGAGGGTCACCGATACGACGAGGATGGTACTATCGCCAAAAATATCAACCGCCTCATGAAGCAGAACCAACACCTTGCTTTGGTGCAAAACCTGCAAAACATCAAGGACGAAGCAGATATGTGGTTCATGCTCCTAATGATGACCACCTTGGCCATTGAGGAAGACTCCTATGTCAATGCTCGTGATCTCGCGCAAATGCTTTCCGAGCGAACTGTACGCATCATCCTCAAGCAAATCATGGATAACAAACACCCATTTGCGAAACAGGGCTACATCGAGCTGCGCAACCAAGCGGGGCAAGTGCAACAAGGCGAGTGGGTGCTCAGCCAAGAGGGATGGCTCGCAATGCTTGACAACCAAGAGGAGGTGGAGAGCATTGTCCCTATAGAGGAGGACGAGAATATCAACATGCTCACCTCCTACAAGCAGTTGGCGCAACGACCACTGTATTTCTCAGACAAGACCGAGGAGCAAGTGCAGACCCTTACCAACCTTTTGCACGAGGAGCAATTGGCTAAGGTGCGCCAAGCTCTCAAAACTCACAATATGCCTCTCGGCTTCTGCTGTCTATTCTATGGTGCACCTGGTACAGGTAAGACCGAACTTGTGCAACAATTGGCTATTGCTACCCAGCGCGACCTCTTCCAAGTGAATATCGCCACGCTCCGCGATAAGTATGTCGGCGAAAGCGAGAAACAACTCAAGCGTATCTTCGACAAGTACCGCTCTTTGGTTCGCACACAAGAGCGTGCGCCTATCCTCTTCTTCAACGAGGCAGATGCTATCTTTGGCAACCGCATGGAGAATACCCAACGCTCGGTAGATAAGATGGAGAATGCACTTCAGAATATCATCTTGCAAGAGATGGAGGTGCTGGATGGCATCATGATCTGTACCACCAACCTCACTTCTTGTCTAGACAAAGCCTTCGACCGCCGCTTTATCTATAAGGTGGAGTTTGAGAAGCCTACCAACCAAGCCCGCAAACTCATCTGGCAATCCATGCTCAGCAGTCTCAACGACGAGCAAGCTACCGAACTCGCTAATCGCTTTGACTTCTCTGGCGGACAGATACAGAACATCTCCCGCAAGCAAGTCATCAATGCCATTTTCTCTGGCAAAGACGAATTGGACTACGACCAAATCAAGCTCGACTGCCAAAACGAAAGCATCTCCCGCAACTCCCGAGGCAAAGTAGGATTCTAACCTGTAAAGAAATGTATAATTATATTAATCACTAATAAGTGTAATACATCCTCTTCTCAGCTCCTGCACTTCGCTCGCATTTTTGCAGACGATTATCCCTCTAAAATAGCGAACAGTAGCACCCTCACACGGTGCTGCTTTTTTTCATCTTTTGAAGACACCAAGTTCCTTTTCTCTCTTGACCTCATCTATAGCTTGCTCCTTTTTTATTTCAAAAAAACCGCACGGCTGAGATAAAAAAAGGAGCAAGCTAACAATAATGAACCTCTTTTAATAAAAAAGTGCATTTTTTTTGCATTTTCTTTGACATACTGACAACTTTTAGCAGTTTGTTGTAGTAATTTTGCAGCGCAAAACAAAAAATGCAAAATTATGAACAAGGAAATGAAAAATGAATTGGCCGTAACCAATACTTCAACAAACGAAATTGTATTATATCAACCAAACGAAACTATCCAATTGGAAGTGCGCTTACAAGACGAAACTGTTTGGCTCAATCAACAACAAATAGCAGTGTTGTTTGGTACACAACGCCAAGCTATTACTAAGCATCTAAAAAATATTTTTGAAAGTGGAGAACTTGAGCGTCAGGCAACTTGTTCCATTTTGGAACTAGTTCAAAAAGAAGGTAATCGTATGGTTCGTCGTAATGTTGAAATATACAACTTGGATGTTATTATCTCTGCATATTGCGAAGCAGGATCATGTCTATGTCAATCCTTGCAAAGTGCAACCTATCCGCATTCACATCATAGAGGAAGCGGCAGGCGACTTGCGCAAATACCCTTTGCACCCATCGCAGCATGAGCTGCTGCCACGCGAGCATAGTGGGTATGCCGTATTTGATTACCTGATGTCACCCATCATGGAGTTTTATCAGCAGATTTGCTCTATGGGACCAAATGTAGAACTCATCTCGCCAGAATGGTTGCGTCAACATCTACGCGACGATGCTGAATTGCTATACGCCACTTATGTTGAGGGATGCTCCATCAAGAAAGAGTACGAGGATCACGATAGAATAGCAAAAGAAAATGCAACTGAAAACAATGAAAATTATATGTCATGAAAAAAACGAAACTGCCCAAGTCCTCTCGCGAGGCATTTGCCATCTTAGATAAGATGTTGACAAAGGAAGATATCCATGCTATTCTGCACGAACCAAATACCATCGACCTGCATTTTAGTCTCGGTCTATGGATTCGCAATAATTGGATTCATCCGCATAAAGAGGAAATAATGAAAGCTTTTGGTCTGTACAAAGAGGAAGATGGTTTTCCAAATACCTTTCTCTACTTACCCGATCACTTGTCTGACATTATCATCAAACGATATATAAAACACCTCAAACGAATAAACATAGAAACAATATGAATACTTAGGGTTGTACCGACAAACTCACGATGTTTGCTAGGGACCCCACAAAGCGCCTACACGACGCCCTTTTGGCTACAGATCGCAGCCCTTAGCCCGATCTACTTATCCCAATAGATATACTGCGTATTGCTGACCTGCTGTGCTGCGGGCTCGACGATGAAGGTGGGCGTCTCTTTATCCCACGATTGGCGATGACCATTCACCGAGTCTTGAACGAAATGTTGCACATTCTCGCCCCATTGTAGCCAATGGCGCATATCGGCATTGCACTGCGTGTCAATCGCCGTAAAATCATCGTAGCGCGTCTGGCGACCGATGATATTATTGTGCAAATCCATAAAATGGTCACATGGAGCATTGGGACTCTTCCACTCCCAAAAGATATCCATAATCGCGTGTGACATCCATTCGCCCACATAGGTACGCAATAGTACATTCACATAGATATGCTTAAAAGCATCGCCTGGACGACCATTATTGGTAGCCTCGCCATAGTAGTAATACGCCAATTTCTCGGCACGCGCTTTGCTCTGCAAAATACGGTAGAATAGACGAGGGCCTCGCCATAGCAAAAGCGTAATAAGAATGTTCTCTTCGTCAAAGAATTCAATATTGAGCGTGTCAAACGCCTCGCGCGTGAGTGGTTGGCTACTATGTGCCAATGCTTGCAATCGTTGCCAATCTGCCTCTTCTTGTGGCGTGAACTCTAGCAACTGTAACTCCTCTTCCATAGATAGAGAATCGAGTGTTGCATATAATGTACCACTGGGCGATTGACCATGTGCAAATCGTATCTCCTGTTGCTTGGGGGCGAAGAGGGTGGGGCGCTGCGCCGAACTAACCAATAATCGGTCTGCCGTTGCACACAGACGATGCATATATCCCTTGTATGCTTTTTCGGGATAGAGGCGAATGAGTTCTTGCTCCATATACTCGGCGATAGTCATGTCAGCTTGCAGCAGAGTATCCGCCTCCCATTGTACACCTAATACATACAGCGCCTCTGCGGGGAAAGAAGGGAGAGCGGTGGTATCGGGTGTGAAGCTTATTCCCATCCCCCCTCTAGAAGGAAGGGTGTTTTGTGTGCGGCAACCGATCAAGAGTAGAAAAATCGGAAGGAGTATGATGATTTTTGAAAGTTTCATTGTTTCTTATGCGTTTATGCTGCAAAAGTACTGCTTTTTTTGGAGATGTGCAAAAAAATGTGTAATTTTGCAGTTCGAAAAATTCATTTACCGTTTAAAGGAAATAAAACACACTCAAATGAAAGACTTGGAATCACTTCGCGCAAATATAGATGAACTGGACCAATTGTTGTGGGATATTATCTCACGACGTGTGGAGGTCGCTCGTGAAATTGGCGAGTGGAAGCATACGCATGGCGAAGCTATTATTCAGCCCGAGCGTTATCAGCAGGTACTCCAGCACTGCCTGGAGCAGGGAAAGCAGCATGGCCTGAGCGAAGAGTTGGTTCGCGAAGTAATGGATGCATTGCATAAAGAAAGCGTCAGGGTAGAATCCTGACGCTTTGTTTTTATCTCGTCTCTAAACGGTAGCGCCGCAGGCGCGTCCTCTAAACTCTAAACTTAATAACTCTCCTCTTGGCTAGGGAAAGTGGTATCTTTTACCGCTGATATATAATCGCTTACGGCACCCTTCACCGCTTCACCTAAATGCGCAAACTGACGCAAGAATTTTGGTTTGAATCCTTCGTTCAGTCCCAGCATATCGTGCAGTACCAATACCTGACCATCGGTCACATTGCCCGCGCCAATACCTATCGTAGGGCAACTCACCATTTCCGTTACGCGCTTAGCCAACTCAGCTGGGATCTTCTCCAGCACGATAGCAAAGCATCCTGCTTCGTCTAGCAGTTTGGCGTCGCGCAGCAGTTTCTCAGCCTCTGCTTCGCCTTTGCCACGCAAACCGTAACCACCCAACTGATTCACACTCTGTGGGGTCAATCCCAGATGTCCCATCACGGGTACACCCGCCTGCACCATATGGCGGATAGCAGGCAGGATTTCTTCGCCACCTTCCAATTTGACAGCGTCGGCGCCCGACTCCTTCATCATCTTCAGCGCATTGGTAACTGCTTGCTCTTCACTCACTTGATAACTACCAAATGGCATATCGATCACCACCAATGCATGCTCCGCTGCGCGAACCACACCTTTGGTGAGGAAGATCATCTCCTCCACTGTGATAGGCAGTGTATAGCGATTTCCGCATACGATATTCGATGCGCTATCGCCCACCAAGATCATCTCTATACCTGCCTCATCAAGCAGACGGGTCAGAGTGAAATCATAGCTGGTGAGCATCGCAATCTTCTCGCCCTCTTGCTTCATCTTGCGAAGGCGCGTGGTCGTCATACGACTATTTTGAATGTGTACAGACATAACTCTCTTATGCTTTGAGTGCGGCGATGGCTTCTTTGAGCGTAGCGATACGCATCTCGGCATCGGCTTTCTTCTTGCGCTCCAATTCAACCACCTCTGGTTTAGCATTTTGCACGAAACGCTCGTTGTTGAGCTTGCCCATTACACCACGGAGGAAACCCTCTTGGTGAGCCAACTCGGCCTCGAGTTTCTTCAATTCTTCGTCCACATTGATGAATTTCTCCAATGGTACGCTATACTCGGTGGTACCGATGATGAAAGATGCGCTACCTGCGCTCTTCTCGGCGCCTACTGCCAACTCTACATTTGCCAATTTCACTACCACGGCTGGCAATGCCTCTGGACAAACCAACGTCAATACCTCCTTAGGAGAGATATTCTTTTGTGCACGGATATTACGGATTGCAGAGATGATGTCAAAGCATTGTGCAGCAGCTAGCCTTATCGCCTCATCGCCTTTCGCCTCATCGCCTATTTTCTCCATCGGAGAAACCATCAGACTCTCGCCCTCCTGGCGCTCCTCGATAGCTTGCCATAGCTCCTCGGTAATGAATGGCATGAATGGGTGCAAGAGCTTGAGCATGGTATCCATAAATTGGATAGTCTTCTCATAGGTTGCTTTATCGATAGGCTGACCGTATGCAGGTTTGATGATCTCCAAGTACCAACCTGAGAAATCGTCGCAGAAGAGCTTGTAGATAGCCATCAACGCTTCGCTTAGGCGGTATTTGCTGAAGAGGTCAGCCACCTCTGCTTGTGCTTTAGCGAGTACTGACTCGAACCACTCTACGCCCCACTTATTGGTCTCTGGCATAGCTATGTCGGCAACCTCCCAACCCTTGATGAGACGGAAGCAGTTCCAGATCTTGTTGCAGAAGTTGCGTCCTTGCTCGCAAAGGCTATCGTCGAAGAGGATATCATTGCCCGCTGGAGCGCAAAGCATCATACCCATACGCACGCCGTCCGCACCAAAGCGCTCAATGAGATCCAATGGATCTGGACTGTTACCCAATGACTTAGACATCTTGCGACCCAATTTATCGCGCACGATACCAGTGAAATATACATGCTTAAATGGCATCTTGCCTATATACTCATATCCCGCCATGATCATACGCGCCACCCAGAAGAAGATGATATCTGGACCAGTCACCAAGTCTGCGGTTGGATAGTAGTAGTTGATCTCCTCATTGCCTGGATTCTCAATACCATCAAAGAGGCTGATTGGCCAGAGCCATGATGAGAACCATGTATCGAGTGCGCCTTCGTCTTGTACCAACGCATCTACGCTCAAACCCGATTTCTCGGCTGCAGCCTCGATGTTTGGCGCTACAATGATCTTATCCTCTGGATAGTTCTCTGCGCCAGTCTCTTCGAGCAATGCTTTCTCGTAGTACGCAGGGATACGGTGTCCCCACCAGAGTTGACGAGAGATACACCAGTCTTTGATATTCTCGAGCCAGTTGCGGTAGGTGTTTTTGTATTTCGTAGGATAGAATACGATATCGTCGTTCATTACTGGTGGCAACGCAATGTCAGCAAAGTGTTGCATGCGGATGAACCATTGTAAGCTGAGGCGTGGCTCGATAGGCACATTGGTACGCTCGGAGTAACCCACCTTGTTGGTATAGTCTTCCACTTTCTCTACCAATCCTTCGGCTTGGAGATCTACCACAATCTGCTTGCGGCAATCAAAGCGGTCCATGCCTTGGTAGGCAGCCACATTAGGATAGATATCTGCCTCCAAGCCCTCTACATTCACATGTGCGTCGGCGGTGAAAATATCGTAGGTGGTGAGGTCGTATTTTTGTCCCAATGCGTAGTCGTTTACGTCGTGTGCAGGGGTAACCTTCAAGCAACCTGTACCGAACTCTATTTCCACATAGCGGTCTTCAATCACAGGAATCACACGCCCTACCTTAGGCACAATCACGTGCTTGCCCTTGAGCCATTGGTTCTTAGGGTCTTTAGGGTTGATACACATTGCCACGTCACCCATGATGGTCTCAGGGCGAGTAGTAGCTACTACGGCGTAATAACCCTTCTCATCTTTGTGAATCACATTGCCTTCCTCGCCTTTCGCCTCATCGCCTATCGCCTCAACCACGTAGTACTTCATGTAGTACAACTTGCTATGCTCCTCTTGGTAGATTACCTCCTCGTCGGAGAGAGCTGTCTGACGCTCTGGATCCCAGTTCAACATGCGGAGTCCGCGGTAGATGAGGCCCTTGTTGTATAGGTCGCAGAATACATCAATCACGGCTTTGGAGCGTGTCTCGTCCATGGTGAAGGCAGTACGATCCCAGTCGCAAGAGCAACCCAAGGTACGCAATTGTTTGAGGATGATACCTCCGTGCTCCTCTGTCCATGCCCAAGCATGCTTGAGGAACTCCTCGCGAGTCAAATCACTCTTGTTGATACCTTGCTCTTTGAGGCGTTTGATGACTTTAGCTTCGGTAGCGATACTAGCGTGGTCAGTACCTGGTGCCCAACAAGCGTTCTTGCCCTCCAAGCGAGCACGACGAACAAGAATATCTTGGATGGTATTGTTGAGTACGTGTCCCATGTGTAGCACACCTGTCACGTTTGGTGGAGGGATTACTACGGTGTATGCCTCACGTCCGTCTGGAGTGCTGTGAAAGAGTTTCTTGTCTTGCCAGTATTGATACCACTTGGCTTCGATGTCTTTAGGATTGTATTTTGCGTCCATAATTCATGCCCTCAGGGGCTATTTTAATGTTTAATAGTTTCAAAGTTTTAATCGGATTCTTGCGTATAAAACACAAAACGCCAAAATTCGCGCAAAGTTACTGCTTTTTTCTGATATATGCAACAAAAAATCGCCCAAGTGGCGATTTTTTGTCGTTTAGCGTATGAATATACGCTTTATGTGATTTTGATTAAATCGTTTTGAGTTCGCTACCAGGGAAGTAGTGGGCAAGGATTTGCTCGTAGGTATAACCCTTGGCAGCCATCACTGCGGCACCGATTTGACACAAACCTACACCGTGTCCCCAGCCTGCACCTGTCAAGATGAAGTCGCCTGCTTCGTTGCGGTCAACCACAAATGCACTACTATATAAGTGGCTCTTGCTTAGCCATTTGCGGATTTCCAATTCCTTGCCAATCACCATGGTTCGCTTGCTACCTACGATTTGCATCTCATACAAACGAGCTGAAGGACCACGCTTGATAGGCACCAAGTCCAGTATCTCGCCGAAGTCAATGCCCGAACGCTCACGGATAATCTCGCTCAGTTCCTCTTTGGTGTA
Source organism: Paludibacteraceae bacterium (assembly GCA_045532735.1). GTDB lineage: Bacteria > Bacteroidota > Bacteroidia > Bacteroidales > Paludibacteraceae > Colicola. Next base: position 9,848 of record JAZSGL010000006.1, read on the forward strand.
TTGTACAGTCCAACGATAGAAGTCTTTGGTCTCTTGGTCATAGTTGTTCAATACTTGGCTTAGGACGCGTTGGTCGTTGGTGTTGCAATAAGCCGATGGCGAGGTGCGGATAAACTCCTGTGCATTGGCCTCGATAGTGAGGTCGGGTAGAGGGGTTCCTATTTCGTCGCGAACAGCCTCAAGGTATGGGTAATGCTCGTTGGCCCATGCATTCTCGAAGAGTTCGGTAGCGCCACCGCAGGACTTATAGAAGCGTGCGTCGCATACCTTGCCGTCGTACATCAATACTTGTCCACGGGTAGCGTCGATGGCTTTTTGCACATTAGCCGCTGCCTCAGGGTGCTCATCGCGACGGGTGATACCCTCATAACGTTGGCAGTGGTCGTCTGCACATACATCAAATCCCTCGTGTGCATCGCGTTCGTACCAGATGACATGGCGATCTGGATTGCTCAAATCAGGCTTATCAGTGCCTGTTGAAGGACTGATGATAGGGCGCAATACCCAACTGCGAGAGATGACTGCGTGTGCCTTCAATAGCTCCAATGAAGAGGTCGCAGACATCTCCGAGGTAATAACAGAACTGAGGTAATCTTCCACATCTAGACGGTTGATAGCAGTCTGTGTACCGTCTGCGTTATCGCGTATTTCCAGTGTACCTTCAAACTCTTGGTCTTCAAGACGATCCCAGTGGAAACCAATACCAATGCGGACATTCTTGAGAAGGAAAGTTGGATGTTCAGGTGTTGAGTGTGGGCCTGGTATTATGGCCTCAATCTTTGGGGCGGTCATAACGCCCACTGCAATTTGGTGTTTCATGCGTGTATAGTTTTTGTTGTTTTCTGCTTGATTTGTCCCACGGATTTCACGGATGAAACACGGATTAAGATATTAGTGTTAATCTGTGTTCTCAGTGGGAGTTATACTATTTCGTTTGCTACTTCGCGGATGATGTCACGGAGCTTTTCGGGAGTAAGGCGGTCGAAACTCTCGCGGTTAGCAACAATGCCAATACCTGCCATCTCAACGGTAGCAGGCGAGAATAAAATGCGCTCTTGCTCGGGAGCAAAGAAGCATTGAGGACGGGATTCGCGGCGGAAGAAGATGACGGTATGAAACATACCGTTGTGTAGTGTTGTGTAGTGTTGTGTAAAGTGGTGTAGCGTTGTATTTTCAGCAGACAATTCTACACTATTCTGCACCATGCTACACGATTCTACACTATCGCTATCTGGCGATGGCGTGTACCATGTGACGATATTCCAGCGGGGTTCGTATTCTTCGGCGTGAGAGGCGCCTGCGGTTAAGGAGCCTGTTTGGCTAGCTTCCTCGGGGATAGTGCCCATTGCGAGGACCTTCTTAACGGCTGCTAAGTGGGTTTGTAAATCCGTTTCTTGCACCAAGATAGCATTGGCATAGTTGGTGGAGAAATGATCTTCTATCGGGAGGCTGTGACGAGGCACAGCTTGGAAATGCATATGGTCGGGGGCACTGGCGCCGCACATAGGTCCGTTATAGAAAATGGTCATCTCGGGCAGTTCCTTCGCCAGATGCAACATCGACTCGAGGTGAGGCAATAGTTCTTGGCGTTCGTGCACGGATGACGAAACGGTGAAATGCGGAGAGAAAATAGGGAAGGGGTTCACACGAATATAATAGGTGTGCCCAGTAGGTGAATCCCAGTTGTGGGTGAGTTGGTGTTCCTCCACGCCATCGGGGCAGAGGAAACATGCTCGTTTTTGCAAGGCTTCGGGGCTGACGTCTGCCATGACGCTACGCACACGAGCGGGATTGAAAAACAATTTAGCAGGGAAGCCGTCGATAGTCATATCTTTGACTTCGACCTGAGATAAGGCTTGGTAATTAACGAATGCTCTCCCGTGAGAAGCAAGCTCACGGGAGAACATGTCGGATATTTGTTTGAACAAGTTCATAATAGATCGGGCTTG
>JAZSGL010000045.1:0-27759 GCA_045532735.1 Paludibacteraceae bacterium
CATCGCTGAGGCTGCTAAGGCTGCTGGTGTAGAGACTGTAGTATTTGACCGTAACGGCTACCTCTATCATGGTCGAGTTAAATCATTGGCAGACGCTGCCCGCGAGGCAGGTCTCAAATTCTAAAACAAAGAGACTGTTATGAATCGAGTAAAATCAACACAAGACTTGGAGCTCAAGGAGCGCCTTGTTGCAGTCAACCGCGTAACTAAAGTTACGAAGGGTGGACGTACTTTCACATTTGCAGCCATCGTTGTTGTAGGAAATGAGGCTGGTATCGTAGGTTGGGGTCTTGGTAAGGCTGGTGAAGTTACCGCTGCTATCTCTAAGGCTACTGAATCTGCTAAGAAGAACCTCATTCAAGTACCTGTATTGAAGGGTACTGTTCCTCACGAGCAAGAGGCTAAGTTTGGTGGTGCACGTGTTTACCTCCAACCTGCTTCTCACGGTACCGGAGTTAAGGCCGGTGGTGCTATGCGCGCCGTGTTGGAGTCAGCTGGTGTAACCGATATCCTCGCTAAGTCTAAGGGTTCTTCTAACCCTCACAACCTCGTTAAGGCTACTATCGCAGCTCTCGGCGAAATGCGCGACGCTCGCACTGTAGCTCAAAACCGTGGTGTGAGTCTTTCAACAGTGTTTAACGGATAATAATTTGTGAAAATCATGGCAACAATTAAAATTCAAAAAGTACGCAGCACAATCGGCTGCCCACAAGTGCAAAAGGATACTATGTTGGCTCTTGGTCTTCGCAAGATGAATGCTGTAGTTGAGCACGAGGCTACTCCTGCTATCCTCGGCATGGTAAACAAAATTAAACACTTGGTTAAAGTAATTGATTAATTAGTAAAAAAAGTAGCATTATGGAATTAAATAATCTTAAGCCAGCTGCTGGTTCAGTAAAGACCGCTAAGCGTATCGGTCGTGGTCCTGGTTCAGGACTCGGTGGTACTTCTACTCGTGGTCACAAGGGTGCTAAGTCACGCTCTGGTTACTCTAAGAAAATTGGTTTCGAGGGTGGTCAGATGCCTATGCAACGCCGTTTGCCTAAGTTTGGTTTCCAAAACATCAATCGCGTTGAGTACAAAGCTATTAACCTTTCTACTCTTCAAGCACTTGCTGAGGCTAAGAACCTCGAGAAGATCGGTTTGATCGAACTCCACGAGGCTGGCTTCATCAATAAAACTCAATTGGTGAAAATCCTTGGAAACGGTACCCTCACTGCAAAATTGACTGTAGAAGCTAATGCTTTCAGCAAATCTGCTGAGGCAGCAATCACAGCTGCTGGTGGTACTATCAACAAAATCTAATTAGTATGCGTAAGTTTATTCAAACAATCCAAAATATCTGGAAGATCGAAGATCTCCGTAGCCGATTGCTGACCACACTCCTTTTCGTGCTCATCTATCGCTTTGGTTCTTTCGTTGTACTTCCTGGTATCGATCCAACAGCCCTTACTGCTTTGCAAGCGCAAACAGCAGGTGGCTTGATGGCGCTTTTGGATATGTTCTCGGGTGGCGCCTTCTCCAATGCTTCTATCTTTGCATTGGGTATTATGCCTTACATCTCTGCATCAATTGTAATTCAGCTGCTTACAATCGCAGTGCCTTACTTCCAAAAGATGCAAAAAGAGGGTGAGTCTGGTCGCCAAAAGATGAACCAAATTACTCGTTATCTCACCGTTGCTATCCTCCTTTTCCAAGGTCCTAGCTATTTGGTTAACCTCTCTGTGCAAATGGCACAAGCAGGTCAAGCCGTTGCGGTAGGTTTTAACTGGTTCACCATTTCATCTACTATCCTCCTCTGCGCGGGCTCTATGTTCGTGATGTGGTTGGGTGAGCGTATTACAGACCGTGGTATTGGTAATGGTATTTCCTTTATCATTCTTATTGGTATTATTGCTCGTTTCCCACAAGCGATCATTCAGGAGTTTGGTTCACGCTTGAACGAAGGTGGTGGTTTGATGGTATTCATCCTTGAGATCATCTTCCTCTTGGCTGTGTTTGCATTTGCTATCCTCCTCGTACAAGGAACACGTCGTATCCCTGTACAATACGCAAAGCGTATGGTGGGTAACAAACAATATGGCGGTGTACGTCAGTACATTCCTCTCAAAGTGAATGCTGCGAATGTGATGCCTATCATCTTCGCACAAGCTATTATGTTTATTCCAGTGGCATTGGCAGGTTTCTCTTCTTCTGAAGCGAACGCCTTCACCCGTGCTTTCATGGATAACAATGGTTTCTGGTACAACGCTGTATTTGCACTCTTGATCATCGTTTTCACCTATTTCTACACTGCGATTATCATCAATCCTGTACAAATGGCTGAAAACCTCAAGCTCAACAACGGCTTCATTCCTGGCGTTAAACCAGGTAAGAAGACAGCTGAGTATATCGACTCTATCATGACACGCTTGACCTTGCCTGGCTCTTGCCTCTTGGCAATCATCGCTGTGTTGCCTGCTTTTGCTCGCCTCTTCGGTGTGAGCATGGGCTTTGCGCAATTCTTCGGTGGTACATCATTGCTCATCATGGTGGGTGTAATCTTGGATACGCTACAACAAATCGAGAGCAAGCTCCTCGAGCGTCACTACGATGGCTTCTATGAGTCAGGTATGCGCATCAAGGGTCGCTCCGCTATGGCTTATTAAGAAGAATGATATACCTAAAGACTGATGAAGAAGTCGAGCTGATGCGTCGCAGTAATGACCTGCTCGGACGGACCTTGGCGGAAATCGCCAAGGTCATCCGACCAGGAGTTACTACTGCGGAGCTAGACAAAGTGGCTTACGAGTTTATCTGCGACAATGGAGGTATCCCTTCTTGCCTCGGATATGAGGGTTACCCTGCCACCTTGTGTACATCTGTCAACGAGCAAGTCGTACATGGTATCCCTTCTGACAAGGTGATACTAAAGGACGGCGATATCGTATCGGTGGACACAGTGGTAAAACTCAATGGTTTTTGTGCGGATTCTGCATATACCTTCCCTGTGGGCGAAGTAGCTCCTGAAGTATTGCAACTCATGCGCACAACCAAGGAGGCACTTTATCTCGGCATCGAACAAGCAGTTACAGGTCGTCGTCTTGGCGATATCGGTGCTGTCATACAAAATCATTGCGAAAAGGCAGGTTATTCTGTGGTTCGCGAGTTTGTAGGTCATGGTATTGGACGCGACATGCACGAGGAGCCTGAGGTATGTAACTATGGACGAAGAGGTAATGGTATTGTACTGAAATCGGGTATGACACTCGCTATTGAACCTATGATCTGTCTTGGGCGTCGCAATGTTATCATTGAGAACGATGGTTGGACTGCGCGCACAGCGGATCGCAAACCTGCAGCTCACTATGAGCACAGTGTATGCGTACGCAATGGAAAGGCAGACATATTGTCCACATTCGACTATATTCAACAAGTTTTAGGAGATCGTTTCATTTAATATAAACCAAAGTATTATGGCAAAACAAGATGCAATTGAAGTAGATGGAACTGTAACCGAGGCTTTGTCCAACGCAATGTTCCGTGTACAACTAGAAAGCGGTCATGTTATCATCGCTCACATCTCAGGTAAGATGCGTCAGCATTACATTAAGATCCTTCCTGGTGATCGTGTGAAGGTAGAGATGAGTCCATATGACCTCACCAAAGGACGTATTTCGTTCCGTTATAAATAAAACACTCTAAAACTCTATTAAAATGAAAGTTAGAGCATCTGTAAAAAAGCGCAATGCGGATTGCAAAATCGTACGCCGTAAAGGTCGCTTGTATGTAATTAACAAAAAAGAACCAAAAATGAAAATGCGTCAAGGATAAGCATTTCATAGAGGTAAACAATTAAAAACAATTATCCTTAAGTAATTAATTATGGCTATAAGAATTGTCGGTGTAGATTTACCACAAAACAAGTGTGGCGAAGTCGGTTTGACTTACATCTACGGAATAGGTCGTTCAAGCGCAAAGAAGATCTTGGCAGAGGCAGGCGTTGACCCAAGCATCAAGGTACAAGATTGGACGGATGACCAAGCAGCTAAAATTCGTGAGATCATCGGTGCTAACTACAAAGTAGAAGGTGACTTGCGTTCTGAAACACAACTCAACATCAAGCGATTGATGGATATCGGTTGCTACCGTGGTGTGCGTCACCGTATTGGTCTTCCATTGCGTGGTCAATCCACCAAAAACAACGCTCGTACGCGTAAAGGTAAAAAGAAAACTGTTGCTAACAAGAAGAAAGCAACGAAGTAATCAACCCTGTAATATCTATCAATTATGGCAAAGAAAACTGTTGCAGCTAAGAAGCGCGTTGTAAAGATTGACGGTGTTGGTCAACTTCACGTAATGTCTTCTTTCAACAATGTGATTGTTACAATCGCAAACGGCGAGGGTCAAGTTATCTCTTGGTCATCTGCTGGTAAAATGGGCTTCCGTGGCTCTAAGAAGAATACTCCATATGCAGCTCAAACTGCTGCTGAGGATTGCGCAAAGGTCGCATTTGACCTTGGATTGCGCAAAGTAAAAGCGTATGTTAAAGGTCCTGGACAAGGTCGTGAGAGTGCTATCCGTGCGTGCGCTAACGCAGGTATTGCAGTAACCGAGATTGTTGTCGTTACTCCTATGCCTCACAATGGTTGCCGTCCTCCTAAACGTCGTCGTGTATAATTGTTTAACTATTAAAAACGTAATAAAATGGCAAGATATATTGGACCAAAATCACGTATTGCTCGTCGTTTCGGAGAGGCTATCTTCGGCCCAGACAAAGTACTTGACAAACGTAACTACGCTCCAGGTCAACACGGTGTAAACCGTCGTAAAAAAATGTCTGAGTACGGTACTCAGCTCGCTGAGAAGCAAAAAGCTAAATACACTTATGGTGTGCTTGAGCGTCAATTCCGTCTCCTTTTTGCTAAAGCTTCACGTATTAAAGGTATTACCGGTGAGATTCTTCTCCAATTGTTGGAGTCTCGCTTGGATAACATCGTTTATCGTCTTGGTATAGCTCCTACTCGTGCAGCTGCTCGTCAGCTTGTTAGCCACCGTCACATCACCGTAGATGGCAAGGTGGTAAACATTCCTTCATACGAAGTTAAGCCAGGTCAAGTAGTAGCAGTTCGCGAGAAAGCAAAATCTCTCGAGGTGATCGCTGCTTCTTTGGATGGTTTCAACCACAGCAAGTATAGCTGGCTCGAGTGGAATGAAGCTGATAAAGCTGGTAAATACCTCAATATTCCACAACGTGAGGATATCCCTGAGAATATCAAGGAGCAATTAATCGTCGAGTTGTACTCTAAATAATAATTAAATTCATGGCAATATTAGATTTTATTAAACCTGACAAGGTGATCATGTTGGATTCGAGCAACAATCACGGAGTTTTTGAATTCCGTCCGCTCGAACCGGGTTATGGTATCACAGTAGGTAATGCTATTCGTCGCGTACTGATTGGTTCGCTCGAGGGCTATGCTATCTGTTCAATTAAGATCAATGGTATTGATCATGAATTTGCTACTATCCCTGGTGTTATTACCGACGTAACCAACCTTATTCTCAATCTCAAACAAGTTCGTTTCATTCGCAAAGAGGGTCTTGAAGCAACTGAGGAGACCATTCGTATGCATGTGAAGGGCAATACTGTTCTTCTTGCAGGAGAGCTCAATAGTTACCTTCAATCTTTCGATGTACTCAACCCAGAGTTGTTGCTCGCTGAGATGGACGAGTCTGCTGATTTTGAGATTGAAATCAATATCAACAAAGGACGTGGTTACGTATCTGCTGATGAAAATCGTCAAGCCAACGATGCAATTGGTGTGTTGGCTATTGATAGTATTTACACTCCTATTCGCAATGTAAAATATAGTATCGATGCATATCGTGTTGAGCAACGAACAGACTATGAGAAACTTACTCTTGAGATTTCTACAGACGGTTCGATTACTCCACAAAATGCACTCACAGAGGCTGCTAAGTTGTTGATCTATCACTTTATGCTCTTCTCAGAAGAACGCATTGAGATTGAGGATCATAGCAAACCAGTCAACAACACTATCAACGAGGAGCATCTTAAGATGCGTCAGTTGCTCAACCAACGCCTTGTAGATATGGATCTCTCTGTCCGTGCACTCAACTGCTTGAAGGCAGCAGAGGTGGATACTCTTGGCGAATTGGTAAAATATCATCGTTCTGATTTGCTCAAGTTCCGTAACTTCGGTAAGAAATCTCTTACTGAGCTCGATGAACTTCTCGAGAAAAACGGTTTGGCATTCGGTATGGATATTAGCAGATACAAACTTAATGATTAATTAAAAAAGTAAAACAAAAATGAGACATAATAAGAAATTCAATCATCTTGGTCGTAAAGCTGCGCATCGTCATGCTATGCTTTCTAATATGGCTTGCTCACTCATCGAGCACAAGCGTATTAAGACCACTTTGGCTAAAGCAAAAGCTCTTCGTATGTATGTAGAGCCATTGCTCACCCATGCTAAAGAAGACACTACAGCAAATCGCCGTCTCGTCTTCGCTAAACTCAAACAAAAAGAGGTTGTTACCGAGCTCTTCCAAAATGTAGCAGAGAAGATTGCTAATCGTCCAGGTGGCTACACACGTATCCTCCGCACCGGTTTCCGTCTTGGTGATGCTGCAGAGATGTGTATCATTGAGCTCGTTGATTACAATGAGAACATGCTAAAGACTCCTAAGGCTGCAGCAAAGAAGACCACCCGTCGTGCTGGTAAGAAGGCTGCTCCAAAGGCAGAGGCTCCAGTAGAGGCTCCAGTAGAGGCTCCTGCTACAGAGGCTACAGCAGAGTAATCATCCGTATATACTCGAAAAGAAAATCGCATTCCATAAGGGGTGCGATTTTTTTTGTTCTATTTGTGTATGTCAAATAAATTTAGTATCTTTGCACCGAAAACGTAATTATGATGAAAAATATAGCTTACATTACCATTTGTGTTATCTCGATAATGATGTCTGCTTGCCATCGTCCGATGCATGTAGCAAAGGCATCAGGAGAGATACTGATGATTGATAGCACATTGGATGTTATCCAGGATACTAACTATATATCAGCGATTGCCCCCATCAAGGCGGATTTGGAGGCACAATTGTGTGTGCCAATTGGTTATGCTCCTGTGGGTCTCGCAGTGCATCAGCCAGAATGTACAATGCTGAATTGGGCTAGTGATGCGTTGTTAGCAAAGGCTCGTGAGTTGTCTCCTGAACAGGTGGACATGGCGGTGGTAAATATAGGTGGTATGAGATGCAACTGGGGGGCTGGTGATATCACTTTCAAACACGTCTTTGAGTTGATGCCATTTGACAATGAGTTGGTTGTATTGACGATGCAAGGGAAAGATATATTGGATCTCTGTAATATCTTTGTCCAAACCGGTGGACAGGGTGTGGCTGGATTGCGTATGATAGCAAAAGATGGTGTAGTGAGATCTGTAAAAATTGATGGTAAGCAGATTATGCCAGATGCATATTATACTGTCGCAACGAGTGATTATTTAAGCCAAGGTACCGATGGTATGGTGCCACTAAAGAATAGTGTTGCAGTTTGGAAATCAGAAAAGAAAATACGCGATCTATATATTGAATATATCAAACAGGTAAAGACTGTTGAGTCTGCAATAGATGGACGAATGATAATCAATTAATGCTTATGAAACGAATTTATTTGATATTTGCACTTTGTAGTGCATGGATGGCAGGTGTGGCCTGCACCAATTTCTTGGTAGGTAAAGATGCGTCTGTGGATGGTAGTACGATGGTGTCGTATGCCGCAGATAGTTATGCATTATATGGCTTTTTGTATTATAGGCCTGCAGCAGATCATGCTGAAGGTGTGGTGCGTGAAGTGAAGGATTGGGATACTGGCAAACCACTATGTACGATTCCACAAGTGGCTCATACCTACAATGTAGTGGGTAATATGAACGAGCACCAATTGACTATTGGCGAGACTACTTGGGGTGGTCGCCCTGAATTGGAGGTTGGCGAAGGAATCGACTATGGATCATTGATTTATATTGCTTTGGAGCGTTGCAAGACTGCTCGCGAAGCGATTAAATGTATAACTGATTTAGTGGCTGAGTATGGCTATGCAAGTAGTGGCGAGACTTTTTCTATTGCTGACCCCAACGAGGTATGGCTCATGGAGCTTATAGGTAAGGGCAAAGTGGAGAAAGGCGCAGTGTGGGTAGCAACTCGTGTGCCAGACGACTGCATAGCAGCGCACGCTAACCAAGCACGCTTTACTACCATCAATTTCAAAGACAAGGAGAATTGGATGTGGAGTAAGGATGTGGTGAAGTTTGCACGTAAGCAAGGTTACTATACAGGTAAGAAGGATGAGGATTTCAATTTCCAAGAGGCATATGCACCATACGACTTCTCGGGCTTGTATGTGTGCGAAGCACGCGTGTGGTCATTCTTCCGCAAGTTCTCAGACGATATGGATAAGTACTTTGATTTTGCTTCGGGCAAGACTTTCGTAGAGACAGGTGGTAAGTACGCTGGAGAGCGTATGCCGCTGTATATCAAACCTAATCATAAGGTGAGCGCACAAGAGTTAAAGGATTGTATGCGCGATCAATATGAGGGTACTCCGCTAGATATTACTCAGGGTCCAGATGCAGGTCCATGGAATAGCAAGTTGCGCTATGGTTCGCTGGGCTTTAAGTTGGATTCTGTGCAATATTGGTTTGAGCGTCCTATCGCTACCCAACAAACAGCATGGTCGTTTGTAGCACAAATGCGAGGCTATGAGAGTGCTAAGGCAGGTGGTATCTTGTGGTTTGGTGTAGACGACGCAGCATCATCGCTCTATGTGCCAATGTATAGCAAGATTACTGCAGTACCGGAGTGCTATGCTGAGGGCAATGGAGATCTGTATAATTACTCGCCTACATCGGCTTGGTGGACATATAATATCGTAGCGAATTGGGCTTATACCAAGTATTCGGCTATGATGCCAGATATCAAGAAGGTACAAGCCGCTTGGGAGGATAAGTTCAATGCGCAAGTAGAGGCCGTGGATGCTCAAGTGGCTGATATGGACGCTGCTAAAGCTACGGAGTTCTTGACTAAGTACTCTTGTGCACAGGCGCAGGAGTCCACTGCGGCATGGAAAGAATTGGGTATCTATTTGTTTGTGAAGTACTTGGATGGTCAAGAGCGCAAGGAGAAAGATGGACAGTTCTTGCGCAACGCATATGGCGAACCAGAAGGACCAAACCGCACACCTTACCCAACGGAGTTTCTGCAAAAGATAGCTCCTGTGGTGGCTCACGAGTAATAGCTAACGACAACGTTACAAAATTTTATCAACGACAATACCGACAACTTGCGCGGCAATCAACTTCCTGCCGCGCTCAAGGAAAAAGTATTATAATGAGTTACTCCCGAGTCGCTCGAGGAATATTGATTCGAGCGGAATATTGTCAATATTGTTGTTAAAAAAACATCAATTTTATATTATGAATATACAAGAATTGCAACCCAAGGAGGTTTTCTCTATCTTCCATGAGATTACCCAAGTGCCTCGCCCATCGAAGCGCGAAGGCAAGATTATTGAATGGCTCAAGGCGTTTGCCGTAAAGCATAACTTGGAACATACTGTAGATGAAGCAGGCAATATCATTATGCGCAAACCTGCTACCCCTGGCTACGAAGATAAGCCAGGCGTGATTCTGCAAGCGCATATGGATATGGTGTGCGAGAAGAACAACGACACTGTGCATGATTTTGACAACGATCCTATTCACACGTATATTGACGGCGATTTTATCAAAGCTCAAGGCACAACTCTTGGTGCAGACAACGGCATCGGTATGGCGCTCATGTTGGCAGCTATCACTTCGGATACCTTGCACCACCCTGCTTTGGACTGCCTCTTTACGGTGGATGAGGAGACGGGTTTGACAGGCGCTTTCCGTCTGCAAGACGGCTGCCTCAATGGCAAACAACTTATTAACCTTGACTCTGAGGATGATGGCCAAGTGTTCATTGGCTGTGCAGGAGGTATTGATACGCTGGCGAAGATGCATTATGAGGCAAAAGAGCACCCCATGATGCAAGCATCATCGGGGACCCCGCTTAGGCTATCAGGCGATGAGGCGAAGAGGCTAGCGATACATCTTAAAGTCGGCGGATTGATGGGTGGTCACTCAGGCGATGATATCAACAAAGGTCGTGGCAATGCTAATAAGATACTTGTTCGTTTCCTTTATCAAGTGATGCAAGCGACGGATATGCAGTTGGCTACGATCAATGGCGGTAACCTTCGTAATGCAATTGCGCGTGAAGCAGAGGCGGTGATTGCTATTCCTATGGCGTATAAAGAGGATATCCGTGTGATGCTCAATCATTATATCGCTACTATCGAAGCGGAGATTGGCGATGTAGAGAAAGACTTCTTCATGACCCTTGAGACAACTGATATGCCAGCCTTGTTTATTCCTGCGGACAAAGCCAAAGTTCTTATCCAAGCACTATATGCTTGCCCTCACGGTATGATGGCTATGTCGAAGACTATGCCAGGATTGGTAGAGACCAGCACCAATCTCGCAAGTGTGAAGATGAAAGAGGACGAGAAGGGTGCGTTTGTTGAGATCAATACTAGCCAACGCTCTTCTATTGAGAGTAAGAAACACGATATCAAGCAGATGGTAGAGTGTGCTTTGGCATTGGCTTGTGACGAGGTAACTCACGGCGATGGCTACCCAGGTTGGGCACCTAACCCACAATCGCCATTGTTAGAAGTGACCAAGAAAGCATACCAAGACCTCTTTGCTGCGGAGCCAAAGGTATTGGCTATCCACGCAGGCTTGGAGTGTGGTTTGTTCTTGGAGAAGTATCCATATTTGGATATGGTGTCCATTGGCCCACAAATGTTCGGTGTTCACTCTCCACAAGAGCGCTTGAGTATCGCTTCTACTGGCAAATGCTGGGAGTGGCTGAAACGCGTATTGGAGACCTTATAAATATTTGTCACTAAACAGTAGGCGCAAAGCGCCGTCCACTAAACTAAATCGCCATTTGTGTTTTATACACAAGTGGCGATTTGTTTTATTTATGCCTGAAAAAGTACTTATGTTAAGATTTGCCGTTTCTTTTCCTTCTCTTATACCTTGCCCCGTTCCACCGAGAGAACTCCGAGAGACGACCGAGAGAAGAGCGCATCAACCACCACTTAAAAATCGCACGATTTTTAAGATTCTGTTCCCTTGTACCTACTTTGTAGCTTCTGTGTTAAAGACTAAGGAAGAACCAAAGAAGAACCAAGGATGAAGAAGTGCCTTGGATGGCACTGACTAAACCTTGACTAAACCTGAAAAAGGTTGACTCGATTACTGAGATAGTTGACTTATCTATTTCTCCAAACAACCCTATCACCTTATAACTTTTAAAATTCCTAAAACTTTTTCCACTCAAAATTTGCACATCCGCAAATTTTGTAGTATCTTTGCACCGCAAACCTGCGCCGGGGATGTCTGCACATCATCGGCGAGGGGAGCAGACATATGAAAGGCGTTTATTAGCGCTTTGTTCTGACTTGTAGAAACTTCGCAACTTTCAATAGGTATTCGGAACTGAGCAACGGTAGATGTCCTACGGGATATAAGATGATCCCTCTTGTGCCAATTTGGTACGCCATTTGCGTATATGCATATGCGCACACGCGTACCTTGACTGTGATATAGCACGAGAGTATATTTTATATTCGGCGTGGGCTTCGCGTTGTCGTTTCAATACCTAGGGCAATGCGAAGGCCTCTACAAGTGGAACGGCAATAGTGCAAGTTTCACGCTTTTTTTATGTCCTAACGAATAAACTATAACAGGACATAAACGATGATTCCTAAAATAATTCATTATTGTTGGTTTGGAGGTAATCCGATTCCAAATGATCTTATTTCTTACATGCAAACATGGAAAGAAATGATGCCTGATTGGAAGATTATAGAGTGGAACGAAAGCAATTTTGATGTTAGTCAATCGCCACTCTATGTACAAGAAGCATATCATGCCAGAAAGTTTGCTTTCGTAAGTGATTATGTTCGTTTATGGGCATTAGAACAATACGGCGGAGTATATTTTGACACGGACATTGAAGTTCTCAAACCATTTGATTCTCTGCTAAATAACAAAGCATTCATCGGTTTAGAAGAATCACTTGCTCACCTACCTGGAACATGCGTAATGGGCTGCGAAGCGCACTGCAATTGGGCAAAAGACATGCTTGCTCTGTATAGTGATATTTCGTTTATCAAAACTGATGGTACATGGGATTTAACGACCAATGTGCAACGAATGGGAAAAAAAATCATAGAATATGGATTTGTTCCAAGTCGATACGAGCAATATGTATCTCATTATGAATTAAGAGTTTATGCACATGACTATTTCTCGCCTATAACTTCTACACGAGTTATGCGAAAAACCAAAAACACCTATTGCATCCATCATTTTGCTGGAAGCTGGACAAACAAGAAGCGCCACAAAATACAAAATACTCTGATTTACAGAGAATTGATAAATGCACTAATTCAAATAAAACGCTGGTTAAAAGGAATAAACTAAATCTAATATGACTACAGAAAGCAATAATAAAGTGATTGGTATGTTTGGGTTTTCGGCTGAGAACCTAGCTATATTTCGTGATTTGTTTAATGCTAGTGTGGAGATTAATATGTTTGAACTCCCAAGTGAAAATACAAAAGATACTGTAAAACATGTGGATAACTTCTATATTCATCAATACGCACTTGTTGAGCAAAGCGCAGAACCTCGTATCAAAGAGATACTTCGTGACATCTTAGCCATTCATGCGGACTACTATTTCATCTCTAGTCAGGCACAATTTCACAAGGAAGTTTACAATAGTTTAACACACTACGGTTATAAGGTGGTGGTTTTGTGATATTTTGTTGCAAAAGAGAAAGTAAACGAAAATGACATGTGGCGAAAGTGGCGGAAATGGCGGAAACTTCTCCGCCATTCCGCCACAAGCGTCACTTCCGCCATGCTGAGTAATTAAGAATGGAGTGTTGATTTTCAGGGAGAAAGGAGCTGGAAATGAATTTCTGCGGACTTTTGAGGAGGGCTGAGAAATCGTCCGTAGAAAGTCCGTAGGATGAGGCGCCTTGTTCTTTAAGTCGTTGATAACGAATGAAGTGACTGTTGAAAAATATGTGCGCAAATAGCGAATTGTGCGAATTTAGAATCATTTTAAACGACATACTTTTGCGCACTTTTCGCAGAAATCGCAGTTTGCGCACATAGAAATGTACGGATAGGAGGTAGTGGCACTAGCCGTACTAGTAATTCTAGTCTGCACATGCTCCATGGATGTGGTCTGAATCACATAGTTATCACATACTGATCTCATAGTAATCATATAGTGATGGTGGCTTATGAAGCCGTCATGAACCCGTAATAGGTTAGATGGTGTAGAGTGTAGGGTGTAAAGTGTAAAGGCGAGGGGAAGAAGAAGGGAGCACAGATTAGTGCTCCCTTTTCTATATATATGCCATACTTTACTGACGGGCTGCGGCTTTCTTCAGGGCGATAGCGTAGGCTTCGCGGTAGAAGGTGAAGAAGTTCTTCCACTCGGCTTGCAATGCTAACTCAACGGCTGCCTTGCGAGCTGCAGCTACTTTGCGTGGCGTGAGCGAGAGGTAATACTCAATCGTATGGACAATATGATTGATGACATCGTCGGTATTGCTGTCGTTGCGATAAATAACCGCTACACCCTTGTCAATAGTAGTGCAGCCTTGCTCCTCGCACCATACGCCATAGCCACTCAAGCTGGTGGTGATAGTAGGCACATGGAAAGCCATACTCTCGAGTGGTGTATAGCCCCATGGCTCGTAATAACTAGGGAAGACAGTCAAGTCAAGACCGATGAGCAAGTCGTAGTATGGGAGATTGAGTACGCCATCGTTGCCGTTGAGGTAGGTAGGCACGAAAATGACATGCACATTGCCGACGGTGAAGTCTTGGCGATCAAGGTAGGGGATCATGACGAAGGCGATGACTTTTTTAGGCGATGAGGCGATGAGGCGATCAGGCGATGAGGCAAGGGTTTTCATCGATTCGAGGAAGACATCGATGCCTTTGTTTTTCCACTCGTAGCGGCCGGCGGTGCCGATGAGCATGTCGGTAGTGTTGGCATCAATGCCTTTCGCGCGGGCGAGGGATATTAAGGTATTGCGTGCGCGTTTGCGTGCGGCGTCAAACTCCTTGCCTTGTGGCACGAAACCCTGCTCGAAGCCATTAGGGGTGACGATATCCACAGGTTTGTCGAGGAGTTGTTTGCACTCGCGGGCAGTGAGATCGCTGACGGTAGTGAAGCAGTCGCAAAGGTGTGCGGCTTTCTTCTCGGCAGAGTGCTTGCTGACCATGTTGAGTTCTTGTGCCATCTGGTCGCCTTGGAAAGCATCGAAGCAGTCGTAGAGCGGTTTGTAGTTGCCTGCGATACTGCGACCAATGCTAGTGGCATGGGTGGTGAAAAGTGTACCGATGGCTGGGCAATGCTCGCGAAGATATAGGATAGTGAAGGAAGTTTGCCATTCGTTGCAATGCATGACAGTAGTAGGCATATCGAGATGACGATAGAGACTTTCAGCTACTTGTCCTACAGCGTAGGCAAAGAGGCAGCTCTCGTCGTAATCGCCATAAGCAGCATGGCTCTGGATGCCAAATTTCTCCCACATGTGTCCAAAGATCTGGTTTTTCTCTGCCCAGAGTTCGTCCCAACGGAGGAGCACAGCGATAGGTTTGCCAGGCACTAGCCAACGACCTACGCGCACGCCTTTGGGGCGCCAGCCTCGGAGAAGTGTTTTGCTCTCCTTGAAGGTGAGATTGGAGTGGTCGCCGAAGTCGGGACCAAAGAAGATGACTTTGTCTTTATGTTCTTTTTGCATGGAAGCAGCGCGTGTAGATAGAACGGCATAGATGCCGCCTACACGATTGCATACCTCCCAACTAGTTTCAAAAATGTACTGAGGTTGCATGTGTGATTATTGTAATTTTTCGTTGACTACGATCAGGTCAACATTAGTCAGATCGTTGTATTGTAGGGGAGTGGTAGTGAAGCGATTGTTTTTACTCTTAACCAAGGCCATGCCATATACCCCCTTGTTGCTAGCCCAATAGATGCGATTACGGTATGTATCCACGAAGATGGCTCCTGTAGCATCAGGGTCAATACTCTCTAGATAACTGCCGTCCATATTAGCCACAAATAGTCCATCAGGTGTGGTGATATACCATTTTTGTGCCATGGCATCAATCTGTATGTGGTTGATGGTTAAGCCAGCAAAGCCAGTAACGGTGTTTGCCATTAGGCTGGCGTAGAAAGTTTGACCATTGAAGGTGACAGCGGTGTCGTTGGTGAGTTCGATGATTCGTACATCTTCGGCAGTGGCCGAGCTAGGATACTCAAATCGATCGTAGATCATACGCTGACGCAAGACGGTATGTTCGGTTGTGCGCATGACGATGGAAGGAGCCAATGTGAGATGGACATCAAACACCTTTTCGATAGCATATGGAGTGTCCTTTTGTGTAAGATTCAGTTTGACAGTCTTCTTACCTACTGTGGTGAAATATACAGCAACACTTCTGCTAGTGCGTGAACCAGCTACTATCTTGCAATCGTCGGGTAAAACCCAATCGTAGATTAACTCATGATTGAAGGGGTTGTACACATTGGCAGTGAAAGTGACATCCTGATAATGCAAGATAGAATCGGATGAACAAACAAATGTAGGCACAGTGTCATACACTACAATCACCTTGCTGTGTGTGAGATACTTAGCGCTATCCACCATCAAAGTTACTACATATTCGCCTGGTTTCTTGTAAACTTTATTAGGACTCTTGAGCAGGCTGGTAGCGTTGTCACCAAAGGTCCATAACCAGCTTTCCCCCGCGCTACTACGGTTGGTGAATGAGACGGTCTGTCCTGCACGAGGTTCGGAAGGTGAGTAATCGAACTTGACATCCACCTTTTTGCATCCTACGATCATCGCAAGTGCAAATGCTATGATAATAATCTTTTTCATTCTCTTGTTATTTTGGATCACGTCGCCACCAAGTCATTTGTCGTTTGGCGTAGTGTCGGCTATTTTGTTGTATGAGCTCTATGGCCCTATCTAGGCTGTATTCTCCTCTGAAGTAGGGAAGCAACTCTTTGTAACCTACAGTATTGATGCTATTAGGAAGTAACTCTTTTGTATTCAGATCTCGTGGTGTGAGTGGTATCTGCAAAAGTTGGAATGCGCGCTTGGCCTCGTCGAGCAATCCTGCTTGCACCATCTGATGTACGCGTAGGTTGATGCGTTGGTACAATTCTTCCCGTGGTCGTTCTACCATTCTGTACTCCACCTCAAAACCTCGCTCGGCCGCAGTAAGTGTGCTATTTTTACGGAAGGAGGAGTAGGGTTTTCCGCTTACGCGAGTCACTTCTACGCAGTGCATTAGTCGTTGGGGGTTCTGCTGGTCCACTTCCGCCCAATATACGGGATCAATCTGCTGCACTTCTTGTTGCAGCCATGTCAATCCATGCTCTGCATATTGGCACTGCACTTCTCGTCGAATAGTTTCGGGCACATCGGGAATATCGTCTAAGCCCTTGCAGACCGCATCGATATACATCATACTTCCTCCTACCATGATGACCCGCTCGTGTTGCAGAAACAAGTCATTTAGCAGCCGCTTGCAATCGCGAGCATATTGTCCAGCATTGTAGGTCTCGGTGAGTGCTTTGCAACCGATGAAGTAGTGTTTGACTCTAGCTAGCTCTTCGGCAGTGGGCGCTGCGGTGCCAATAGGTAAGTCGCGGTATATTTGGCGTGAATCAGCGCTGACAATAGGGCATCCATACTCTTCTGCCAAACGGAGGCTGAGTTCGGTTTTACCCACTCCAGTAGGTCCCAATATGACAACTAGTGTTGGCATTAGAACATTGAGCCGTCGTCAAAGCTCAAATCTTGGAATCCTTCAGCATCAAGGTCATCGATGTCGAATTGGCTATCGCCGAAAAGGTCATCGTCTAGTCCCCAATCTTTGGCATCTTTTGCTCGAGCAGCTTCTGCTGCATCCTCGGTTTGCAATTGTTTGGGTGCTGCTCCGCGAGATTCTACGCAGGTTACGCCGTCGCAATAGCCAGGCAAGATATCGGTCAAACTGCCAAAGAAATAGCGTTCGTACATAGGGTCAAAGATATAGATCAATCGTTGGCCACGATCCTCCATCAAGTCGCTCAGACGAGTAGATTCCATGACCATGTTGTCGTACTCAAAGCTACTGCCCATTTCCATTAGGGTTACTTCTTGCTCTTTTTCCCAATGGCTGTTGCACATGAAGAATGATGTCATTTGATCATCAGGATAGCCTGCGCTCTTAAGGATGGCTTGGTGCAAATCTAGAAAAGTAGCTTCGCTATCGGCTTCAAATACGCGACGAAAATCATCTATATCGTCGCAAGAAAAGGTTATTTTGTATATCATAATAGTAATAATGATTTTCAGCCTGCAAAAGTAGTAAAAAAAATGCATATATGCAAGAATAATCGTATAAAATACTAAAATCGTGCAAAAACTTGCAAAACTGAGAAAAAAGTAGTACCTTTGCGCTTTATAAGAAAAGAAAGTATGAATAATCATTTTATTGTAATAGCCGAGGCGGGCGATTTTATTGGTGAGCAGAAGTTGATTGCACAGCATTTGTGCGGTGAGATGCGTGATAACAAATGGTATATGGCTGATGGCACCGTATGGGATATCATCGTGACGGGTGTAGGTGCGATCAATGTGATGCATAGTTTGCGTGATGTGCCACGAGATGCGAAACTGATTAATATAGGTTATGCAGGAAGTGCCAATTATGGGATTGGTAGTGCAGTTTGCGTAACGGAGGTTCGTCTTAATCACCCATGCGTGAGTTATCCAGAACCAGAGTTGCATTTGCAAGTGTTGCCTGCAGAATGTATGCAGAAGGCGGAAGAGGTAATAGAGTCAGTGTGCTATAGTAATACGGATTTTGTGTTGCAGTCTGATTATAGAGATTGTGTATTTGATATGGAGTTGGCTTATATAGCAGCAATGGGGTTTGAGAATCTCTGTTCGGTAAAAATAGTGAGCGATAATCTGAGCTTGCATACCTATCGTGAGGTGGCTGCAGGTGTGGATCAGGCGTAGGGAGAAGTTTTTGTGTTTTATAGCAGAAGTGTTGCATATATCAAAAAAAAGTACTACTTTTGCAGCCGAAATAGAAAGATATTGTAAAACATTAAATATAAATTTAGAAATTATGTCAAAAGTAACCGTTGTAGGCGCAGGTAACGTAGGTGCTACATGCGCAAATGTGTTGGCAGTAAAGAAAGTAGCCAGCGAAGTCGTATTGATCGACATTAAAGAGGGCGTTGCAGAAGGCAAAGCTATGGACATCATGCAAACCGCTCAATTATTGGGTTTTGACACCGTAGTGAAAGGTGTAACCAATGATTATAGCGCAACCGCTGGTTCAGATGTAGTAGTTATCACTTCTGGTCTGCCACGTAAACCAGGTATGACTCGTGAGGAGTTGATAGGTGTAAACGCAGGTATTGTAAAGAGTGTTGCTAACCAAATCCTTACTTATTCTCCAAACGCTATCTTGGTAGTTGTATCTAACCCAATGGATACTATGGCATACTTGACCTATAAGGCCCTCGGTTTGCCACGCAACCGCGTGATTGGTATGGGTGGTGCTTTGGATAGCAGCCGCTTCAAATATTTCTTGAGCCAAAAGTTGGGTTGCAACGCTAACGAGGTAGAAGGTTTCGTAATTGGTGGTCACGGTGATACCACTATGATTCCTATGACTCGCTATGCTACCTACAAAGGTATGCCAGTAAGCAGTATGTTGAGTGCAGAGGAGCTCGAAGAGGTGGCAAAAGCTACTATGGTAGGTGGTGCAACCTTGACCGGTTTGCTCGGAACTAGCGCATGGATGGCTCCAGGTGCAGCTGCTGCAGCTGTGGCTGATAGCGTGATTAACGACCAAAAGAAGATGATTCCTTGTTCAGCTTACCTTGAGGGTGAGTATGGCTACAACGATATCACCATTGGTGTGCCATGTATCATCGGTAAGAACGGTATCGAGAAGATCGTTGAAATCGAGTTGAACGACGAGGAGAAAGCTTTGTTCGCTGCAAGCGAAGAGGCAGTAGCTAAGACTACCGCTATCTTGAAAGAGATTAACGTGCTTTAAACTACGATATAAGATTATAGTACAAAAAAATGAGCGTCTTAGTAGGCGCTCATTTCTATTAATCTAATTTCTTGTAGCAGTATTTGACATTGCTTGAATAATTGGCTTTGATTATTCTCTAAACGAAGAATGATTGGGGTCAATTCTGTTTTTCTATCATCATCGGCAGTTGCATATTCCTCTCGTAAGAGATGCAATTGGTGTTGTTCGGTTTGATATTGTTGTTCTATTAGTTTCCAGTCGTTGTATTTTTCTCGTGCTGTAGTTTCCTGGAAGTCCTCTAGAGAATTATATACGATGGAGTCGTTGATAATAAAGCAAAAATCGTCGATTTCATCGGTGTTTTTCTCTGTGACAGGGGCAATTATGCTATCAGCATCGAATTGTTCAAATTTGCTTAATTGCGCATACTCCACCAATGATTCTTGAGGTATATTTCGCCAATATTGCTTCTGCTCTGGAATAGCCAATGAAAATACATGTACTCGTCCCTTTTGGGTGAATCGATCTGTGGCAAGGTAAGCGATTTGTCGCGTTTCATCTACCACGAACATATATTCATTGGCCGGCGAGTTGTATGGAAAACCGATATTTTCGGGTGTAGTATAACTCTCTGTAGCAGTATTATAGCGTGATACATATATATCTAACCCTCCAATACCATCCTGGTCTTGGGCTGCAAAATAGAGTGTTACACCGTCACTGAGTAGATAAGGTGAACAATGATCTTTTGCGAAATTGATGTTATCAGGTAGTGTGTCGTATGGACTCCAACTATCAAGTAATCGATTGCTAGATACTAAGATTCTCTTTGACTTGCTCTTTATTGCTAGAAACTTGCGATCGTTGCGCTGGTTGGTGTAGATGATGCTTTGTGTGGCGCTTAAAGTAAGTTGCCCTGCCTCTGCTGATAATTGGACTACCTGAAGCATGCTGTCCAAAGATACTTCCACGGAATCGATTATCTGTAGGCGCTCAACACGGCGCAAATAGCGTTGCAGAAGTTCGGCGCGAGCTATTTGCTTCTGAACATATGTTTGTCGTTCATCGGGTTCTTTCTGCTGATATGTTCGATAGGAATCTAATGCATTGTCAGCATCCCATAGGCGCAAGTAGCTATCACCAATGTAGAGATGCTTGAGGTGGTATCGATCGCCCGATTTGTCAAAGTATTTGATCGCAGTGATGTCATCACCTAGTTCCTGTGCGCAGCGCGCGTATCTATAAAGGAATAGTGCATTGCTAGGATAGCTCTTGATTAGTGCTTTGTATGCCTGTTGTGCTTCGGCGTATTTACCCGCTTTGAATAACTTGTCTGCACTACTAGGTGTTTGGCCCAATAGAGTGGTCGTATAGACTAAACATAGTATAAAAAATAGAATCTTTCGCATAATTCGATGCAAAGGTAGTAATTTTTTTTGACATATGAAAAAAAAATAGTAATTTTGCAGCATGAAGCACATTCGAATTCTTTCACCCTCTGGAGTAATAGATCCAGAATATGTCGCATCAGCTCAACGGAGACTCCAAACATGGGGGTTCAAAGTGTCTGTTGGAGCACATGCGTTGGATGCCTACGGTCGCTTTGCAGGTGTGGTAGGAGACCGTTTGTCGGACCTGAACGAGGCGTTTGCAGATCCTAGTGTGGATATTATTCTATGTTCGCGTGGTGGTTATGGTTTGCAGCAAATTATTGATCAAGTAGTGCTTCCTACTCGTCCTACATCCCAGTGGCCATTGGTGGTTGGGTTTTCGGATATTACAGCATTGCATGCCCTAATGAGTTTGCATGGTGTGCCGTCACTGCATGCACCTATGTGTAAGGCATTAGCGACCTTGCCCGATGATGCTCCTGCATTATCTCTCTTACGCGAGGTACTAGGGGGAAAGTTACATCTTGAAGAGGTAATAGGAGAAGGAAGGAATATTATAGGTGGTAACCTGAGCGTACTATATGGTTTGCAGGGGACTCCATATTCGCTCAATGCTATTATTGATAACTGTGTAGAACCTCCAGTGCTATTGATTGAGGATATATGTGAGAGGCATTATCATATCGATCGGATGATGAATAATCTTCGTCTGAGTGGAGTGTTGTCCCGCTTATCTGGCGTTATCGTGGGACAGTTTACAGATTGTGATGACGATCCTAAAATGGGATGTACGCTTCGTGAAACATTGCAATATTATCTAGATCAATATGATTATCCTGTGGTATGGGATGCTCCATATGGTCATGAGGATGATAATCGCCCCATTATGTTTTCACTCAATGTTTGAGGTGTAAAATGGAAAAAGTAGATTTTTGCTAAATATTTGCGTATATGCAAATATTTTTGTACCTTTGTGCCCATGTTTAAATTATTGCTGATTCTATCAATACTTACTGTACATCCAGACACCAAGGATGCCAATATGGGTGTGCTAATATGTGATTACCATAGTGGTGATACGATAGATGCATATCGTGCGAATTCCGTTATACCACCTGCATCTACGATGAAATTGCTGACCACAGCAACAGCTCTGGAGTTGTGGGGTGGGGACTATTGTATAGAAACTCCCATTACCTATGATGGCTATGTGAGTGAGGGCACACTGTATGGTAATCTATATATAGAAGGTCGCGGTGATCCGACCTTTGGCTCTAGATATGTAGGCAGTCATTCATTTCTCTATAAATGGGCTAGAGAACTGAGACAGGCAGGCATAAAGAAGATAACGGGTGATGTGGTAGGAGATGCTAGTTATTTTGATGGCGATGCCCTTAATCCCGCTTGGTTATGGGAGGATGCGGGTAACTATTATGCACCAGGAATATTTGCGTTGTCATATCTAGACAATACTATGAATATTGTGCTTAAGAGTGGTGCTGTAGGTAGTATAGCTACGGTGCTACATACTACTCCTGAAGTCCCTGAAATTGAGTTTGAGAACCATATTCGTTGTACTCATATATCTTATGATGGTGCATTTGTGCATGGTGTCCCTTATAGCAATCGCCGATATTTGGTAGGTAGTGTTCCCTCTAATCGTCAGACATTTGGTGTCAAAGGCGATCTACCAAATCCACCACTAATCTTGGCACGCGATTTTGTGAAGGTCTTACAATCTAGTGGTATACAGGTAGATGGTGAGGCAACATATTTGTCAGAAACCCCGCGGAATAAAACACCGAGAACTGTATTGTTTTCGCATAAGAGTGAACCCATGGCAGAGTTGATTCGACATACTAATCATGAGTCAGATAACCTCTATGCTGAGATGCTATTCCGTATCTTTGGTTCAAAATATACATTACCATGTACCATCCACAACGCTTCAGATTTTGTACGAGAT
Source organism: Paludibacteraceae bacterium (assembly GCA_045532735.1). Classification (GTDB taxonomy): domain Bacteria; phylum Bacteroidota; class Bacteroidia; order Bacteroidales; family Paludibacteraceae; genus Colicola. Next base: position 22,605 of record JAZSGL010000045.1, read on the forward strand.
TATTGGCGTAACCGTGGTGTGAGTTTTCGTAGTGCGAAGATATTGGATGGATGTGGATTGGCTCCGCAAGAGGTTATTTCACCTTCGATGTATGTGCAACTCCTGCGCTACATGTATGGTTCGAAGAATAAGGATGTGTTTTTGGCATCATTGCCATGTAGTGGCGAGAGTGGCACACTCAGTTCATTTTTACGTGATACACCCCTGCATGGTAAAGTATGTGCCAAGAGCGGTACAATAGGTGGTACAAAGAACTATGCTGGTTATATCTTTTTGCCTGATGGAAGGGTATGGGTATTTGCCGTGATGGTGAATAGTGCCAACTGCAAAACGCGTAAGATTCAACGAGTGATAGAGCAATATCTTTTGGATGTATATCAAGCAAACATATAGTACCTCCACTTTGCTACGCGAGCAATATAGCGATGCTTTGCCCCATTGTTACACTATCCGAACTGACTATCAGACAGCAGGAAGGGGACAAGCAGGCAATAGTTGGGAAAGCGAAGCAGGAAAAAACTTGTTGTTCTCCACTATACTGAGATATGAGGGAATACACGCAGCGAGTCAATGGCGATTGTCTATGCTAGTCGCTGTAGCACTTTGGGATGCGTTGGCAAAGTATCTGCCCAAAGATAGACTGACTATCAAATGGCCAAATGATATTTATTTTGGAGATAAAAAGCTTGCGGGTATTTTGATAGAGAATAGTTTATCGGGGATATATGTGGGGTATAGTATCGTAGGGATAGGTGTGAATGTGAATCAAACAAAGTGGCTAAGCAATGCCCCCAACCCTATCTCCATGAAGGAGATTACGGGCGAAGAGTATGATGTAGAAGCACTCATGAATGAGTGGATAAGTTCGATGAAATCGTGGGAATTGCGCATTACGGAGGAGATAAAGATAGCTTATATGCAACATCTATATCGTTGCGATGGTTGGCATAAGTATGTAGAGAGAGAAGTGAGTGTAGAGCCAACGCAAATAGCTCAACGAGACATAAAAGGTGCATTTTTGGCCCAATTAATCGGGATTACGGAGCAGGGAGAATTGATGCTACGAAAGGAAAATAACGAAGAAAAAACATATCATTTCAAACAAATACGATTTGTACTATGAAATCAATTATCATCACAGGTGGCGCAGGATTTATCGGCAGCCATGTAGTACGACTTTTTGTCAATAAGTACCCAGAGTATCACATTATCAATGTAGATAAACTGACATATGCAGGCAATTTGGCAAACCTGAAAGATATAGAAGATAAGCCTAATTATCGCTTTGTAAAAGCGGATATCTGCGACTTCGATACCATGTATGCTCTCATGCAAGAAGAGCAAGTAACGGGTATTATCCACCTTGCTGCAGAAAGCCATGTAGATCGTTCTATCAAAGATCCATTTACCTTTGCCCGTACCAATGTGATGGGAACACTCTCACTTTTACAAGCAGCTAAACTCTATTGGGAGGCGCAACCAGAGAAATACGAGGGGAAGCGTTTCTATCATATCTCTACCGATGAAGTATATGGTGCGTTGGAGATGACACATCCAGAGGGAGTTGAGCCTCCATTCTCTACTCAAGCATCGTCGGAGCATCATGAGGCTTATGGTGAGGATTTCTTTGTAGAGACTACCAAGTACAATCCACACAGCCCATATTCAGCATCCAAGGCTAGTAGCGATCACTTTGTGCGTGCGTTCCATGATACCTATGGCATGCCTACTATTGTGACAAACTGCTCAAACAACTATGGTCCATATCAATTCCCAGAGAAGTTGATACCACTCTTTATTAACAATATTCGCCATCGCAAACCTTTGCCAGTGTATGGCAAGGGCGAGAATGTGCGCGATTGGCTCTATGTAGAAGACCACGCACGCGCAATAGATCTTATTTTCCATCAAGGCACAGTAGCAGAAACTTATAACATTGGCGGTTTTAACGAGTGGAAGAATATCGATATTATCAAGGTGGTGATCAATACAGTAGATCGTTTGTTAGGTCGTGAAGAGGGCGAAGATATGAACCTCATTACCTATGTTACCGACCGTGCCGGACATGATATGCGCTATGCGATTGACTCACGCAAGTTGCAAGCTGAACTTGGTTGGGAGCCATCGTTGCAGTTCGAAGAGGGTATTGAAAAGACTGTTCGCTGGTATTTGGACCATCAAGATTGGATGGATAATATCACTTCAGGCGAATATGAGAAGTACTATGAAGATATGTATAAAGGAAGATAATCCCTGTTCAATATTTGCTATAAAGAAAGGAGTGATACGTGTATCACTCCTTTTATAATTGTCCCGCTTCAACAAGGTTGATCACTCGCTCCACAATGCGATCCTTATCTTCTGCATCATACCCTTCTTTTAGATCATTTTTAAAGAGTTTAGCAATAAATTGCCAAAAATTAGCACTGGCTTTGCCTCGATAGTGCTTGATGATCTCATAACTAGTACGGTCACTTTCGCGATCCATGAGTTTCATGAGCATTTGTCCTTGAGAGGCAGTCATCTTGCGGAAGTCTTGTTCGTATTTCTTGAATAGATATTTTTCGTACTTTTTCCACCACTGTTTGCGTTTTTTCTGATCGGCTATCTTAGCCAACTGCTTATCTGCAAATATCATCTCCTGGGTCAGTAACTTAGCAAATGGTAAGGTCTTCTTAACATCACGAACCGTCTTCCAGTAGAATCGCTCTTGCTGTTTGTTACTGAATTTTAGTTTAGGGTACACATATATATTGTGCATATGTGCGAGGTAGAAGGTATCATTATCTTTTACCTGTAGTTCTACCTGCTCTATGAACTGCATATCTTGCGATGGAATCGATGATTTTTGACGATTATTGCTCCATGCGTAGATGGTTATTAGAGATAATATGAGTATGCAGATAGCTCTGCGCATAGCAAAAAAGATTTATAGGTAGCGCTTGATTTGCACCAAATGATGGGTCAGTTCGCCATCAGGAAGGTGAATACCCTGCTCGTCGATGGTGTCGATATGGACGCAACCTGAGCAATGGATGATTTCTGTAGGGCTGAGCAGCATGCCGACATGTGAGATATTTGTTGCCTTGGGGTCGCGGTCTGCGTGATCGAAGAATGCCAAGTCGCCAGGTTGTGCTTCTGCTAAGGAAGGGACGAGTGCCCCTTGTGTCATTTGTTCACGGGCGTTGCGCAGGAGATTGACACCCATAGCCGCATACACGACTTGCGTAAATCCAGAACAGTCCATTCCCATTGCGTTCTTTCCGCCCCAGAGGTAAGGGGCGTTCAATAATGTTTGCGCAATGGCGCAAACATTGTGGTTATCGGACGGCGTTCCGCCTATTGGACGCCCTGAAGGGCTATTGGATATAGGCAGGGACACACAAGCAGGGGCGATGAGATATTGTTTGCCAAGGACTTCGAAAGTGCCGTGGGAGTAGTTGGGTAGGCGTGTACCGAGGGTGAGCATCAGTTCCTCGCCTGTTTCCATTGTGGTGGCAATGGCCATTGGAGTAGCCACTGTAGTGGCTGGAAGGTTATAGGTTAAAGGTGATAGGTTAGAGGCGGAGGTTAACATCTTAAAATCTACCCAGCCTTCTTGTCCGTCCAATGTAGAGCGGATTTTGGTCCAGCGGGGCAGACGGTCTAGGACTTCGCATACTTCACCAAAGAGCAATTGGGTCAGTTGCTCGCTACCTTCGGATGGCTCTTGGCGCACAGGAGTGACTGTGCAATGTGCTATAACATGTTCTACCATACTTCGTTAGTGTTGGTGTCGGGGTTTTTGGGGTAATCGATGGTGTAGTGTAAGCCACGGGATTCTTTGCGCTCCAGAGCTTGGCGGGTAATCAAATAACCCACATTGATCATATTACGCAGTTCGCAGATATCCTTGGTAGCCTTCACACGTTTGAACAAGTCTTCGGTCTCTTCATACAACAAATCTAGACGCTCCCAAGCACGGCGCAAGCGCAAGTCGCTGCGGACAATACCCACATAAGTGGACATTACCTGACCTACCTCGCGCATGTCTTGCGAGATGAGGACATACTCCTCGTTGGTCATGGTGCCTTCGTCGTTCCAGTCAGGGATATTCTCGTTGAAATCGTAAGTTTCGATCATGCTCAGCGAGTGTTTGGCTGCCGCATCAGCATACACAACTGCCTCAATAAGGGAGTTAGAAGCCAAGCGATTGCCACCATGCAAGCCTGTGCAACTGCACTCACCCACCGCATACAGACGGCGGATAGTGGATTGCGCATCCAAGTCCACCTTGATACCGCCACACATATAGTGCGCACAAGGGGTGACAGGGATATACTCCTTGGTGATATCAATACCGAGGCTGAGGCACTTGGCGTAGATATTTGGGAAGTGATGTTTGGTCTCTTCGGGGTCTTTGTGAGTGACATCCAGACAGACATGGTCCAAACCGTGGATCTTCATCTCGTTGTCGATGGCGCGTGCGACGATATCGCGTGGCGCTAGAGAGAGGCGTGGGTCGTATTTCTGCATAAACTCCTCGCCATTAGGCAGGCGGAGAATACCGCCGTAGCCACGCATCGCCTCGGTGATGAGGTAAGCAGGATGAGATTCTGCAGGGTTATACAGGGCAGTTGGGTGGAACTGAACGAACTCCATGTCTTTGACTTGTCCTTTGGCACGATAGACCATGGCGATGCCGTCGCCCGTAGCCACGTTAGGGTTGGTGGTAGTAGCATAGACAGCGCCTGTGCCGCCTGTAGCCATGAGGGTGATGCGGCTGAGGTAGGTATCGATCTTGCCCGTCTCAGGGTTGAGGATATAGGCACCATAGCACTCGATATCGGGTGTGCGGCGAGTGACACGCACGCCGAGATGGTGTTGGGTGATGATCTCTACGGCAAAGTGATTTTCGAGTACATCGATATAGGGGTTGTTGCGTACCGCAGCCATGAGTCCTCGTTGGATCTCTGCACCAGTGTCGTCGGCATGATGGAGGATACGAAACTCGGAGTGCCCGCCCTCACGATGGAGGTCAAAGGAGCCGTCGGCTTGCTTGTCGAAGTTCACGCCCCAGTTGACGAGTTCCTCGATCTGCTTAGGGGCTTGGCGCACTACTTGCTCTACCGCAGCAGGGTCGCTGAGCCAGTCGCCCGCCACCATGGTGTCGTGG
>JAZSGL010000047.1:0-11394 GCA_045532735.1 Paludibacteraceae bacterium
CAGCCCTCACAAAGTGTTTTGGCTCTCTCGATTTCTATTTTAGCGATATTGATGTGGCGTGGCTTAAAAGGTTGGAAAGCTGGTTTCGCCTAACAGCTCACTTATCAGAAAACTCTATTGGCATACGCTTCCGTTCTCTGCGAGCACTCTATAATCAAGCAATAGAGGAGGGCATCGCCAAGCGCACAAACTACCCATTCGACGCATTTAAGGTTAGTCAGTTTAAGGAATCAACAGCCAAACGAGCCTTAACGAAGGAGCAGATACGGCAAATTATGGAGTTGGATGTAAGAGCATTGTCGAAGTACCCGAAGCCATTTATGCAGTTGAGTAAGGATCTGTTTCTATTCAGTTATCTTGGGTGCGGAATCAACCTTACAGATATGCTTCACCTGCGCTATCGGGATGTTTTTGATAACCGAGTTACTTATCACAGACAAAAGACTGGTAAACTAATCTCATTCCAACTGCAACCATTGGCTCTGGAAATTTTACGCAAGTATTATCAGAAGGAGCACATTCCAGATGATTACATCTTTCCCGTTTTGAAACGCAAAGTCCATATTACTGCCGCACAGCAATATGGCAGAGTTAAGCGAGTAACACGACGAATCAATCGCTATCTCAAAGTCATTGGGGAGCATCTCAACCTCCCAATACCCCTCACAACCTATGTGGCTCGACACTCCTACGCAACCGTTCTCAAAAGGTCGGGAGTATCTACCTCCATCATCAGCGAGTCTCTCGGCCATAGTTCCGAAAAGATAACCCAAATCTACTTGGACTCCTTCGAGAACTCGCAGATAGATGAGGCAATGAAACATCTGCTGTGATACACTCCTATACAGAAATAGAAAGGGCTACCCCGAAGAGTAGCCCTCCCTGATAAAATGAGCAAAATTTCAGTTATCACTATAATGATAAGTGTTTTCAAAATTATGGGAGGTCTTGAGGTTGAGACCTCCCGTTACTGCTTAGCAGATTTCAAATATAGGTTCACCATAATATCTAACGAGGTCTCCATACACGGCCTCTACTCCTGAGTCCTGAACTCTTGAATACATATCGTATCCGTCATATACGATATTTTGAGCCACTGCAAAGCGATCAACATCGTTTGCCTCACACCAATCAGCAAAGCTCTTATATACCGCCAGTCTCATAGCGGCAGTGTTGAACGTTCTAATAAGAAGAGCTTCGTTACCAAAAACCTCTACGCCGAAGTCCTTTAAGGTCGCCGCTTTAGAAGTTGAGCCTAAAAGTGCCGTTGGGACTGCGGCATACGCATTGGCAGCTGCTACAACGCCCCAAAGCGGAGAAATCAAATCCGAGCCATCCTCATGATTGTGCTCAATCGTAATCTTCACCTCTTTACCGTCAGTTGCGGTGGTCGTGAAAATAGCCTTAAATCCATTTGAGGTCATTGCCTCGTTCTCAGTTGCTGCCACAATACTTGAGGGCTGCTGAATGTAATTTTTAATTTTTTTCATTTATTCGTCTTCCCCGAGGATAAGGTCGCCCAACGTGTTTGACCTGTTCGGTTTTAACGATACAAAATTACTAGGCTCTAAATTCGCTTACAAAGAAGAGAAAAAACAAAAAAATATTCTATATAAAAATCTCAAAGCAGGGTATAAACTTCTGACAACACATTGAACTTTTCCACTCGACCTTTACATTGTTGTATTACCCCATTTAGGCCGTCGGTTGAAAAAACATATCCTTCGATATCAATAGTTAATTCACACATATATATTATTTGAGCAATTAATTGTCTTTTATTATAGGTTATTGTATATTTATCATTTTTGAGCCGCCTAAGCCGCTTATCAGTGAGTTGTTGGAGTAAGCCGTTTAATAGTTCGTACATATAGTAAATTCTATATGTTTGCCCTAAATCTTTACTTTCTTCTAACCTAAACCATTCATCATCATTATCCCAATATCTAGTCATTAAGTCAATCCCTTTATTTTCAGGAGTGTCATAGTCTGCAATATACTTTCTCACCATCGATGCGAACAAATATCTAAAACAAGCATTACCAATCTCACATCTATTCTTTACAGGAATTTTATGATCATCAGATATGTATAATTTGTATTTAGGGTGGCGATCAATATACTCTATAATTTCCCTAAAGGCATCAATTGTCTTTTTGTCAGATCGTATATGCTTGGTTCTATCAATTGTCAAGTCATAAGCAAAATTCAAGGCAACCCAGAATCGAGTGGGATCTATATCATATGCTTTGAGAGGAATAATAATTTCTTCTTTCCTCAGGAAATTGTCTATACTGATAGGTGCTATATACTTGTTTTTATCTATTCTATCTAAAAATATTTGCAACCAATCCGCATACATTCGATCCCCATATATGCTTTTTTGATGATTATTAATTAGTGCCGCGTAATCAAGATTGTCAATAAATAGTTTATGCATATCTTTACCAATATTTAAAGGTTTATCGTTTTTTCAAAGATACAACATTTCATCCTGATATTTTTGTCTGTAACCATAAGATTTTGTATATTTGCACCATCATTATAGATAGTCCCTCGCGTTCTTGAGGGCTGATTCCAAAGATTAAGTTGAAGATTACTTGTAATAGGTTGTATGGTTACTGACTACTTGGGGCCGACTTCGATGTTCGGGTTTTCTTTTGTGTCGTGTTCCATATTTTTTGATGACCAAATCTATTTTCCTATTATAAGTGGAATTTGAAGATTAAAAAATATGGAAGATATGGTGGTCGAATTCTCGACCTACCAACTTATTTAATAAATCTAAGAATAATGACAAATCAAATTATTGCTCCCGAGGGCGCAACCTACCTTTCTGAGTTTATGACCGAGATTCCAGCAAACTGTATCTTTAACAAACATCTTACAGGATGTGGTGCTACGGAACTTGCCCTGCGAAACGAGATTCCTACCATCATCGCTATGCCTTACGTTTCGCTTGTTAAGAACAAAACTCTCTATCGTCAAGATGACCTAAATGTGCTGGGAGTATATTCCGAGGTTAGCAACGATATGATTGCTTCCTATGCCCAAACACCCTCACCTCTAAAGATTGCTACCACATATGATTCTCTGCCTCGCGTTGTTGATACGCTAAAGCAAATCGGAAAGAATCCTTATAAGGATATGTTTATGCTCGTTGATGAATGACACTCGCTCTTTAACTCTTACGAGTTCCGCTATGATGCCGTAACGAACCTATTAAGCACAGCTTCACAGTTTGAACACACCACCTATCTCTCGGCTACTCCTATTGAGCGAGAGTATATGCTTACGCAGTTAAAGCATCTACCCATATGTGAAGTTGTATGACCGCACCAAAGAGAGGTTAAGGTTATATCACGCCAAACATCCCATCCCGATAGAGTTGTAATGCGTCTATGTCAGGAGGCGTTGAAACAACACAGAGTAAATATCCACATCTTCGTCAATAGCGTGCGATTTATTGCAGATGTTATACATACCCTGCAACTATCCCCCGATGATGTTAAGATAGTATGCTCACAGAGTGAAACAAGCAGGCAAGCAAATCAGAAAGTGTTAGGCGAAGAATATACAATAGCCGAGTCGGGAGATAAAGTAAAACGTATCAACTTTTACACCTCGACCTGCTTTGAGGGTTGTGACATATACGACCCAGATGGAATGACCTACATTGTTAGCGATGGCCGCAGAGCGAATACGCTGGTAGATATATCTACGCTTTTTACGCAGATATGTGGTCGCATCAGAAATTCTCGCTATCAAGATAGAGTAACGCATATATTCTCCATGACTTGATATAGCCAAGATGTATCGCTCGATGAGTTTATCGAATCTTCTAATAAAGCCTACACAGAGGCCGAAGAGTATGCTACGGAGATAAACTCATTATCGGAATCTACGCGTATAAAAACTCTAAACAAGATCCCATATCTTAACGAGCGATATATACGAGTAGAGGGGAATCGTTTGCAGGTTGATCGTAATTTGGTCAACAAGGACATCGTAAACTTCAAGATATGCCGTCATATTTATCGTCATTATGCCAACCTAAAGGATGCACTGCGAAACGGAGGATATACAATCGACCAACGCCCGTACGCTAATATAGTGGAGAGATTAGAGGATAAACCAACGGCTCGGGTTAAGTTCAAGGATTTGTTCGAGGAGTATGTGCTACTGAAAAGCGAGGAGCCCGCATTCTCGTTAAATAACAACGAGGAACAATGTGCCATAATAGCCAAACAAAGGCCTCTCGTAGCGAGAGCGTATAACGAGTTAGGTGTGGAAAGAGTAAGAGAACTAAACTACCACACGGGCAATATAGAACGTGAACTAACAAAACAGATGACAACACCTACGGAACATAAGATTGCGAAGATGGTTTTAGCGGCCTTTCCCCATTATAAAGCCATTCCCAAGGCCACAGCAAAGGCTGAACTGCAAAGAGTATATGACACATTAGGAATCAAGCAACGTGCTAAAGCCTCTGACCTCAGACGCTGATTCGACATTAAAGAGTCATTTCCAAAAATCGACGGCAGAAGCGTAGCGCACATAACCATCATACGAGATAAGTTTATCGTGAAGTAACCCACAAGCAAAAGCCCAGCAGATTTAACAGTCTGTTGGGCTTTGTTATTTGGGTAGGATTTGGGTAAATTGCACTACCCATATAATCCTACTTGTACGGCACTCGGAAATAATCAAGTAGCATCTTATAGTTATCTTGTGCTGTTAGGCAAGTGTCAAGCAAAAATCCTCTTACTCTATCCCATTCACGCAAACCTCGATAGTAGAACATCTTCAGCTCCTCGGTGATGATAAACGGCACTATGCCATTGGACATACACTCCTTGAACATAATCAATCTACCTACACGCCCATTCCCATCTTGAAATGGGTGAATCACCTCAAATCGCTGATGTAAATCTATAATATCTTCAAGCGATTTGTTTTTGATAGCGTTATACTCCTTCAACAATGCTCGCATCTCTTTGGCTACATTTTCAGGCTCGGTGGTATCCATACCGCCAACTTCATTCGGATAACGCTTATACTCGCCAACTGCAAACCATTCTTTGCGTCCATCTGATGTCCCCGCTTTTAATAGCATATGCAATTGCTTGATTACACTCTCTGTTAAACGCGACTCTGCATTATCAATTATATAATCGATACACCTAAAATGGTTAGAGGTTTCAATGATGTCGTCAATATTCACACTCTCATCTGTTATGCCGATAGTATTTGTCTCGAAGATGTATCGTGTCTGGTCGTGCGTGAGACGACTACCCTCAATATGATTTGAGTTGTAGGTCATATCAATCTGCGTGCGATGATATATGCCTCCTCTTAATTGCATTTGCTTCTGCTCACGAAGTACGGCAAGCAGGGGCATAACACGCTTACGCTGCTGACCACGTTTGGGTAACTCCGTATCCGCAGGAATCATCCAACTCTTTCCTACGAGCGTTGCTCCTACAATCTTCCCCACAGCGCAATAGTTGCGGATTGTTCGCTCTGAAACATTGTGTCGCTTTGCAAATTCACTGACTGATATATACTCCATATTTACGTCATCGGCAAGTTTGTTGCCGAACTACACCGCAAATATAACATTTCTTGCCGATAACGGCAAGGTTTGGTCGTTATATTTATATGCTATATTCACACTAAGACGAAACACAATACCCCAAAGTAAGTAGAACAAAATTCTCATTCAATGGCAAGGGCTATTGCGAAAGAAGATTGTTTTGCGGAACTTTGTGATACAAAAATAACTACAATACCCCTAATGAGTGTTGCTCTTTGCGAAAAGTTTACTAATTTTGTGGTGTTGAGCAATCAACTGACATATTATTAGTGAAAGTGTTTCGCTAACCTTGAGTAGAAATCTGGTAAATTTCATCGAGAACAAGGAAGCTGCAACACTCATATCTTGTATCCGTATGTTATGTCGGCACACTCTGTGCCTACCTCATACTGTACAAGTGTGGGGTATTGTTTATTTGTTCTCAGGCTTACCAGAGCCCCTACTCAGATAAACGAACGACTCCACACTTTCTGTTTTTATACACCCTGTCACATAGGAGCCGAGTGGCAAAATAATAGATAATGCTATGACTCCTATCAGGATGCCAAAAAAGTATCACGTTATTGAAAAAGAAAAAAATAACGGTTATACAAAATTGATGCTACGAAGAACCACTGATCACACGGATACTTTTTGGTGGCAAATATCATCGTCCAATAGGGGGAGAAGAATTCATTGTACATTTGATGTATCACCTCCAACATCGTATTACAAATATTGGGGAAATATTCTTGTCGGAGATACAAACGTCATCAGTGATCCAATAGGGTTATCACCTCTGACTCAAAATCAAACAATAGACTTGAACAATTTGGAAAACATTCCTAGTCTATTACAGGAGATTCTCGAATATGAAGAAGCTTAATCAATTAAAATCTTAATACTTATGCGCCAAATTAGAACACCATTTACAATTGAACTAATTCAAAATCTCATCAAAGAAGAGGCTATATCCGAAGCAATCAAGTTGCCATTATTGCTTGGAGCGTACAAAATCAAAATGGATACACCTATCGCAGACATAAATTTTCTCATTGCTGTTTACAATGATATCGTAGACTCTTTAGCAACAAGTAATATGACTTTATATTTTAGGGAGTGTACTTCATCTAATGATTTTGCTTTTGAGATTTGCAATACAAAGCCGCAGGATACTAATGCCGTTATGACGCACAAAGGCAAAGAGATTCTTTTTATTAAGGATAAGAATCTTACGAATGATTTAGAGAGTCATTCCTTTGATGCAAAAATATACTTCTTAAACAAACTTATTGAGATTAGCACTAAGTATTGTAACTATATTGAAGGTTTAGAGGAACCAAAATATTCTTTTATGCGTGAGCTAGATATTGAAAAATATTTCGCAGAAGGTGTAGAATACCCCAACAAAGAGTTAGAGGTAATTAAAACAATATTAAACTTATAACACAAACAACTATGAAAAAACTATTTTTCCTTGCAGCTACGGTCTGCACAATTTTGTCATCTTGTTCTAAAGGCGAGGAGCCAACAATTAATCCTACTCCAGAACCAACTCCTGAAGCACAGGTAAAGATTCCTATCAATCTCTCTATTGGCAACTACACCCGTGCCAATGATACCGCATTTGAGAATGGAGACAAGGTTGGTATCTACGTTGTGAACTACAACGGCTCTACAGCAGGAACTCTTGCGGCATCTGGCAACCACGTCAACAATATGCAGTTCTCTTTCGGTGGTTCTGCGTGGACTCCCGCATCTGCTATCTATTGGAAGGATCAAACCACTCACGCAGATTTCTATGCCTACTATCCGTATAGTGCATCTGCAAGCACCTCGGCTCACTCATTCTCTGTGCAGACTGACCAGAGCACCGAGGCAAACTATTTTGCAAGCGATTTCTTGTGGGGCAAAGCGGCAAACGTGGCTCCTACTGCAGAGCCAGTTGCTATTACCACAAACCATTCATTCAGCAATATTCTTATTTATTTGGAGGCAGGCAATGGCTTTACAGCAGAAACATTGGCAGCTGCCACCAAGTCTGTCACAATCAAAAATATCAAAACTGCTGCGACCATCAACCTCGCAACAGGTGTAGCCTCTGCAACAGGTAACGTAGCAACCGTTACCCCGTGGAATGTAGGCGAGTACTATCGTGCGATGATCGTTCCTCAGACAGTAGCCGATGGCACAGACCTCATCACTGTTAATGTGGATGGCGTAGATTATACCCTCGCATCAGGTGCGACATTCGTTGCCAACAAGCAGCATAAGTTCACCGTAACAGTCAATAAGTCAGCAGGAGGTGTTGATATTGGTATCGGCGGCTGGGATACTGACGACAATGAATATGGTGGTTCGGCAGAATAAGTATTAGCAGATGAAACGTATTTATGAAACACCACAAATTGAAGTCCTTGAAATAGAAGTAGAGCGAGGCTTTGCTCAATCTAGTGGTGTAAATATGGATATTGATGGCTGGAACCCCGAGAATTTCGGTGGTGCAGCCGAATAAAACACAAGAAGATGAAAACACAAAAATTATCAATCCTTTGTCTTATGGCAGTCGCATTGATTGGCTGCCATACAGACGATGACTTTATCGCGCCAGAGGTTGATACCTCTTTGCCGATACTGTTGTACAACGAGATTGTTCAAGTGCCTACAACGCGCGTGAACGATGAGGGCTTCTGCGACGGTGATGCCGTAGGTATCTATGTCGTGAACTTTGAGAATGGCTCAAGTGGCACTATGCAGGTCGAGGGCAACCAAGCCGATAACGTGAAGTATATCTATGATGAGGCAAATTTGAAGTGGACTCCCGAGCAGGACGTATATTTCCGTGACCGTAATACCCACGTTGATATTTACGGATACTATCCCTACGCTAATCCTGCATCTATTGGTGCATATCCTTTCGAGGTGCAGAAAGACCAATCTACTGCCGCAACCAATGGTGCGCTGGGTGGCTATGAGGCATCGGATTTTCTGTGGGGTAAGGCAGCCGATATTACGCCTACGGCTTCACGCATCAACCTCAAATTCAACCACCGTATGGCTGGCGTGCAGATTACTCTTGTCGAGGGCACTGGTTGGGACGAAGGCGAGTGGGCGCAGATTGAGAAGTCGGCTCTTGTGACCAACACCAAACGTAAGGCTACCATCGACCTCGCTACGGGCGTGGTTACTGCTACAGGTGATGTACCCACAACAGGCACTGTGCCTTATCTGAGCGGCGATGATTTTCGTGCTATTGTTGTTCCACAGACTTTGTCGGCAGGTATGGCAATGTTCTCTCTCACGGTGGATGGCATTCCCTATACATTCCGCTATCGTGTAGATGGTACAACCGCAGATTTTGAGTATCTGTCGGGCAAATTGCATAAGTTCTCTATCGAGGTGTCAAAGAAGAGCCAGAGCGGCTTGGAGTTTAAGTTGTTAGGCAATAGCATCACAGCGTGGGAGACCGACAACACCTCACACGATGCATCAGCACGCGAGTATATTATTATTGATGTGCCTGAGGCAAATGCTGATGAGAGTGCATTGAAACTTGCTATTGCAGAGGCTGGATACGATTATACCGATATCAAGAACTTGAAGGTTACGGGTTATATCAATAATTGGGATTTTGCCTTTATGCGTGATGATATGACTAAACTTCAGTCGCTGAATTTGAAGGATATAACTATTACTGCGAATTCCAAAATTCTAATAGGCTCAGTCGGTTGGCTTTCAGGAAATGCCAATGAAATACCAGACCAAGCTTTTAAGAATAAGAAGACACTTGTTAGGTTTGTTTTCCCTAATAATATCACATCAATTGGGGAATATTCATTTTCAGGATCAAACTTAACAGGCTCATTATTAATCCCCAATAGTGTATCTATTATTGAAAACTCCGCGTTCTTCGGATTATCGACTTTGAATGGAGAACTGAAATTGCCAGACAATCTTATAACAGTAGGGACTGGTGCTTTTCAGAATTGCAGTGGCTTAAATGGAGAACTAAACATCCCTTCAAAAGTTACAACTATTGGAAGTGGAGCATTTAATGGATGCTCAAGTTTTACAGGTTCACTCAACCTTCCAGAATCGCTAATTAATCTAGGAGATGATAACGTAAATGGAGCCTTTGCTGGTTGTATAGGATTGACTGGATCGCTCAAAATCCCCCAAAATATAACCACCATAAAAAATTCAACATTTGCAGGTTGTGGTTTTAATGGACAACTTATCTTGCCTACCAATCTTATAAGCATTGAAAGATATGCTTTTAGTGGGAATGCGTTTAAGGGTCAACTTAAATTACCAGAGAGTATTGTGGTGATTGGAGATAATGCATTTAGTAACAATCAATTTAGCGGCGAATTGGTCTTGCCTACTGAATTGGCATCAATAGGAGCAAGTGCGTTCGCAAACTGTTCTCGCCTAACAGGTGTTGTAGAGATACCTAATGATATTATCTCTATCCCTGCAAATACATTTGCTGGCTGTAAGCAGTTGGGAGGTGTGATATTACCTCGCACAATGGAGAATATTGGCGCAAATGCTTTCCAAAATTGCTATCAGTTGAATTCTATCACTTGCAAGGCTACAACACCCCCTACAGTAGCATCTACCGCTTTCAGTGGCGTAGCAAAGGATAACTTTACCGTGGAGGTTCCCGAGGCTGCGGTAATGGAGTATTCAACGGCTCCCGTATGGAAAGAGTTTAAGCGTTTTGCAGCATATCGCGACTTCTCAATTTCGCGCAACCTGTTCCGTACGCTAAATGCAAGCGACAGCAAGATACTTGTATTGCGTGCCGAGGCAGATGCGGCTTGGACGGTAGAGGCACCCGAGTGGATTACTGTAACTCCATCAAGCGGAGTAGGTAAAACAGAGGTGACAGTAACTGTAAACGAGATGACCGCAAGCGATGTGGCTACATTTGATGTTACATCCTACACCTCGACAGGATCAACAACTACAACCTCATACGCAGGTCGTTCGGGGAAGGTCGTGTTCCACCTCACAGGCAAGGATTACAGTTCGACAACAACAGTTGAGCAGTACAACTATGAGCACTACGACGGCAAGGTGATAACAAACCAGACCGCAAGCGAGGGCAACGGAGTAAACATTGTCTTTATGGGCGACTGCTTCGATGCACAGGATATTGCAACGGGCAAATATCTCGCGGGTGTAAACGAGGCAATCGAACATTTCTTTGCCGTCGAGCCTTACAAATCGTACAAGAAGTATTTCAATATCTACACCGTAATCGGTCTTTCTGCCGACAGCGGAGTAGGTTCGGTAAATACAATTCGTGAGGCGAAGTTTGGTTCACAGTATGGTTTACAGGCTGCAGGATCGGTAGGTGTGGATGAAACAATCTGCTTCGAGTATGCTTGCAAGGCACCAACCGTAACTGAGGATAACATCAGCCAAACACCTATTGTATTGGTGGAGAATACCTATGACTACGATGGAATTACCTATATGTGGGGTGATGGCTCTGCTATTGCGCTCTGCCCGATGAGTGAAGATGAGTATCCATACGATTATCGTGGTATAGTACAGCACGAAGCAGGAGGTCACGCATTTGGAAAGTTGGGAGATGAGTATATCTACGTAAACAACTTTATCAGCACTTGTACGAATAATGGGCACGAGCACGTAGAGGAATTTAACACAATGAAATCTTACGGATTCTATGATAATCTATCTTTGTCGGGCGATATGAACAAAGTGCCTTGGAGTCATATGATCTTCGATCCGCAGTTCTCAGGCACGGTAGATATTTACGAGGGTGGTTTCTTCCATACTCGCGG
>JAZSGL010000028.1:0-12636 GCA_045532735.1 Paludibacteraceae bacterium
CCTCTTCCTTACCAAGGAAGTGCTCTACCACTGAGCTATAACAGCATTATATTTAATCACGTGGGCAAAGATGGATTCGAACCACCGAAGGCGTAAGCCAGCAGATTTACAGTCTGCCCCATTTGGCCACTCTGGTATTTGCCCTTTTGAGCCTCTTGTCGGATTCGTACCAACGACCCCGAGATTACAAATCACGTGCTCTGGCCAACTGAGCTAAAGAGGCGGGTCTTTATCGCTTTTTTGCCACACCTTTTTACACGTCGGCGGAAAAGCGGTGCAAAGGTACTACATTTTTTTTAACTGACCAAATATTTTTCAAAAAAAATGCATTTTTAGCCTCTTTTTTCATCAAAAGAGGGGCCTTTTCGCCCCTCTTACTGCAAAACAGCTATATTTTACTTATCTTTGCGTTTCTCCAATTGTTTCTCAATCGCCTCCAAACAATCATCTATACCTTCCTCAAAAGTATCACACACTTTTTGCGCAAACAACTCTGCGCCAAAACCCACTACGCGCACATGCGTCTCCTTATTAAGATTCGTCTCCGGCTTTACTACCGTCATCTGAATCTCCATCTCTGCGGACTCTGGAAGTAACTTCTCATAGCGTTTTGTCTTTTTCTCAATGTGCTTCTCGAGGCGCTCTGCAATCTCGAAGTTCACGGCTTTCATGTTCAGTTTCATAAGTCCTCCTTTTTTAATTGGTTAAGTTGATATTTATTTTTTACTCCGCGGATGAGCCGCTTCGTAAATTTGTTTCACCTGATCAAAGGTCGTATGAGTATACACCTGCGTCGCCTCCAAACTAGAATGCCCTAGCAATGTCTGTATCGTTCGAACATCTGCTCCATTATTCAACATTGTTGTCGCAAAGGTATGTCTCAGTACGTGAGGAGAATGTTTCTTCAATGTAGACACGTCTCCCATACGCGCGCGTACTATATTATATATACCCGCAGCCCCTAATGCCACCCATTCTCCATTTCTCTTTTTACGCACAAGAAATATGCCAAAACCATCACCATCCAACAATATTTCACGTTTTACTCGCAAATATTCCTCTACCAACTGTCCCAATGACTCACCCATAGGCACCATGCGCTCTTTCCTACGCTTACCGAACACCCTAATCTGCCGTCCTCGCACATCTACATCTTTATCCTCCAACGCCGCCAACTCCGCACGACGCATTCCAGTCTGATACAACAACTCAACCACCAAATAATCCCGCATCGCCGCTAGCCAATCCGCCTTATCCATACCTTCCTCATAACACGGTACTTTATTATGATCCTTAAACGCCTCCATCTCACTCTCACGAAAGAATATCGGCAACGGCTTATCTGCCTTAGGCACAATAACCATGCTCGTAATATTCACTTTTACCAACCCTAAACCTAGCAGAAATCGATACAAACTCTTCACCGCCGACAATCGCCTCTTTACACTACGTGGCGACTGACCTTCCTCCAACATCTGCATCATCCACCCCTTCACATCATCCGCATCCAACCGCGTAGGATCAAAGTCCTCCAAATCCCACCCCAAATATGCACACCACGCACGCAAATCATCACCATACTCCTTCACCGTGCGCGGAGAATACCGCTTCTCAATCGCTATATAATCCAAAAACCGCTTTATCATATACACAAACCTCCCCTAGCGGGGAGGCCTTTCGTGTTATTTTATCTCTTTTCCGTGCTCGGCACTACCCTCAAATGGGAACAAACCAAACAACTCTGCATCTATCCTGTCTGTCACATGGCGGAAATCTTCGGGATTATCACCAAACTTAATCGTATCACCATCTATTATCAGTAACTTTCCCTTATAGTCCGCTATCCAATTCTCATACAACTCGTTCAATCCCTGCAAATAATCTATACGCATACTTGCTTCATACGCACGACCACGCTTCTGAATCTGAGCAACCAAGTTTGGAATAGTCGAACGAATATAAATCATCAAATCCGGCATCTTCACTAATGACATCATCAGATCAAACAAATCGCGGTAATTATCAAAATCCCTATCCGACATATAACCTTGACGATGTAAGTTGGGCGCAAAAATACGAGCATCCTCATAAATCGTACGATCCTGAATGATATACTTATCCTCCTTCGAAATGTCTACAACATCCTTGAAACGCTTATTCAAGAAATATACCTGCAAGTTAAAAGACCAGCGGCTCATATCCGCATAAAAATCCTCCAAGTACGGATTAAACTCCACACTCTCAAATCGTGGCTCCCAGCCATAATGCTTGGCCAACATGTTGGTCAGCGTCGTCTTGCCGCAACCAATATTTCCTGCTACTGCTATATGCATAACTATCCTCTCTTTGGCGCGGCAGAATATTGCGGGGTCCCCGAAAAAGCTCGCTTTTTGGGGTGCTTTTGATTGCCGCGCAAGTTGTCTATATTGTCGTTATTAATTTATCTACTCCTTGTCGTTTCTGAGAACAATCCAAAAAGTTCTGCGTCTATCTTATTCACAATCTTGCGAAAATCTTCCATATTATTCTCAAAGTCCATACCATCACTATCTATCACCAACACCCTACCCTCGTATTGCTTAAAGATAAACTCCTCATATCGATCGTTCAAATCCCGCAAATAGTCAATCTGCATCGTCTTTTCATAATCCCTTCCACGCTTCTGTATCTGAGCTATCAAACTAGGCACACTCTTACGCAGATAAATCATCAAGTCTGGCAACTTCATCAAACGCTTCATATGATCAAACAACTCCATATAAGTTTGATAATCCCTCTCTGACAAGTCACCACGCTTATAATTATTCGTCACAAACACATACACTCCCTCAAAGATACTTCTATCTTGCACCACCGTATGCCCCACCTCATTGATCCGGAGCATATCCTTGAAACGCTCTTTCAAAAAATAAGTCTCCACAGCAAAAGACCAACGCTCAATATCAGTATAATAATCCTCCAAATAGGGGTTAAAACTCACCGACTCAAATCGTGGCTCCCAACCATAATACTTCGCCAACATCTTTGTCAACGTAGTCTTTCCTGCTCCAATATTTCCTGAAATTGCTATGTACATAGATTTTGCTGCAAAAGTACAAAAAAAATCGCATATACGCAAGAAAAACACACTTTTATTTTACTCCAATACTCTTTTTTTTCTAGACACACCTATCTACACACCAATCTACACCAATCTACACCAACCTACACCATCCTTTACAACCCTACACCATCCTACACTCCCCTATACTACCCTAAACCATCCTATACCACCCTGCAATTACTTAGTGATTAGTTAGTGATTAGTTAGTTATTACTTAGTTATTAGTTAGTTATTTATCTATATATACAATAGCTTCACCACTATCATATGCAATTTTTATTGCATTTTCTTGCATATTTCATTCAAAAGCAGTACCTTTGTCCCAAATTGCGTGAATTTTAAACAACTAATTATATCATGAAAAAATCCCTACCTCTCATCATTCTATTGGCTTGCATCGCAATGTCAATTTTCGCTCAGCACCCCAAACACGAACTGCGCGCCACATGGCTCGCTACTGTTGACAACATCGATTGGCCAAGAACAAAAATCTCCAGCGATGCTACCCGTGAGCAACAGAAGAAAGAACTCACAGACATTCTCGACAAAATGGCTGCTGGCAACATGCACGCTTGCTTCATGCAGGTACGCTCATTATGCGATGCTATGTACAAATCCTCCTACGAACCATGGTCTAAATCACTAACAGGTACTCGCGGAAAAAACCCTGGCTACGATCCCCTGCAATTTGCTATTGAAGAAGCCCACAAACGAGGACTCGAACTCCACATCTGGGTCAACCCCTTCCGTGTAACCTCCTCTGGTACACTCGACTCTTCTGACAAACTACACCAACAAGCGGGAGATTGGATCATCAAATACAACAACGGATCATTCACAGGGCAAATTATTGACCCGGGCTTCCCAGAAGCACGCGCGTATGTAATAAAGGTTTTGATGGAAATCATCAACAACTACGATGTGGACGGAATCGTCATGGACGACTATTTCTATCCATACGGGGGTACTACCACAGAAGATGCCAAATCTAAATCCCTACACAAGCCCAACAATGTCACCGACGTCAACCAAGATGGCGACACCGATGACGATTGGCGAAGAACCAATGTGGATGTATGCCTCAAACAACTCTATGACACTATTCAAGCTGTCAAACCATGGGTACGATTCGGCATGGGAACTTTCGGAATCTGGAGCACACAACAAAAAGCAGCCGACGCATACGGTATCACCCTACCTAGCGGAATCCGCGGACTTGATGACTACGATGTGCAGGCATGCAACCCTGTAGAATGGGTAAAACATGGCTATGTGGACTACATCAATCCACAACTCTATTGGTCCACTAATGTCGCAGCGCAAGACTACAAAGTGCTCTGCAAATGGTGGGCAAAAGATGTGTGCGAACACTTCTCCAACCAATTGCCAAATGGCAAAAAGGTACATTTCTTCATCTCCCAAGCAGCATACCGCGCTTATGACGGATCTACTGGTTATGACGCTGGCGTAGGAGAGATACAAAAGCAAATTGATGTCAATCGCGCCAACCTATCTTCTGGCTACACAGGATCCGTCTTCTACAATACAACGGCATACAACAAAATGTATCTCGAACTCAAAGCATCACACTTCCAAGCTAAAGCCCTTCCACCTGCTATGGATTGGAAAGTGACTACCACGCTTGAAGCTCCTACCAACCTAGCTCTATCGGGTAGCACGCTCACTTGGCAACATCCTACAGCAGACCGATTCACTGTATATGCTTTCCCTGCTAGCACAGATATAAAAGCAGCCCTCAACAATCCTGCATATCTGCAAGGAATAGTTTGGGGGAAAAGTGTTAATATCAGCTCCTTCGGTAATCTAGAAAACACCACTATTGCTGTAGTTACATACGACCGATTCGGAGTAGAACATGGCATAGCGATATATACTCCTACACCAGATATCACTTGGGTATTAAACGGAGGCGAACTGCCCGTTGTAGAGATACCTACTAACGAAGAACTTTGGCAAATGTTCAAAACAGATTTTGATGCCTTCCACGCAGAACGAATACCTGGATATGTCTCTGGTTCCGATTTACCTACCACATCTATTCTAGAATATACATGGCCTAGCAACTTGAGCGAAGCCATCGGCATGGACTTCATGAATGAGCACCCCAACTGGCTTTGGCTCAAGGATTATATTCAATCCGTTGCGGGAACAATCTCTGATCTTCGCCAATGGCGATTCAACTTATACGCATTCTTCAATGCTACGGACCAAGTAGCATATGCCAATGGTTCAGTTATTACTTGGGCAGAGTGTGGCAACTTCACCACAGCTGGACAACCCACCGCTTGGGGCCCTGCATATCAAGCAGCCAAAGGAGCAATCACGCTACCTCATTTTGTAACCACGGAATACACTCTGCCAACCAATCTCACCCACCCAAAAGGATACCCATTCCTAGGATGGTGGGACAATGCCTCCTTCTCTGGCGCACAACTCTATACCATCCCTGCATATTGGAAAGGTACATTATATGCTAACTGGCAAGCTACTCCTACTAGTATAGAACATGTATTAGATATGGCACAACCTATGGAGATTTATGACATCATGGGCCGCCGTTTGGGCACTAGTCTCAACCAATTACAAGGGAATGTCTTCATCATCAAACAAGGAAATAACACATTTAAATTCGTCAAATAAATATGAGAAAAACTCTTTTTATTATCTGCTGCCTTTTACTTAGTGTCGCAGTATTCGCCAATCCAAAACACGAATACCGCGCCACATGGTTTACTACCGCAGCTAGCATTGATTGGCCAAAGAGCAAAGGTGTGGAGTTACAGAAAAAAGAACTCCAACAAAAATTGGACATCCTCGCCTCTGGCAACCTCAATTTTGCCTGTTTGCAAGTGCGATCTGTGGCAGATGCATTATATAAATCATCCTACGAACCATGGGCAGAATGTTTGACAGGAACACGAGGACAAGATCCAGGTTATGACCCGCTGCAATTCGCCATTGAGGAGGCGCACAAACGTGGTTTAGAGCTCCACGTATGGGTCAACCCCTTCCGTGTTACAAGCTCAGGTAAACTAGACACAGCTGACCTCGTTTGGAAAAACGCTGGACAATGGATTATTAAGTACAACAATAGTTCTTTCAAGGGGCAAATCATTGACCCTGGTTACCCAGAAGCTCGTGAATATGTACACAAAGTGTTCATGGAAATCGTCAATAACTACGACATTGACGGTATCTTGATGGATGACTATTTCTACGCCTATGGTGGCACATATTCCGAAGATGCCGACTCCAAATCCAAGCACAAACCAGCTAATGTCGTAGATGTTGACAAAGATGGCTCTACCGACGATGATTGGCGTCGCGCTAATGTAGATTCCGTAATATGCAATCTATATAAGGCTATTCAAGAAGTAAAACCGTGGGTACGATTTGGTATGGGTATTCCAGGAAACTGGACTATGAAATCAAAAGCTGCGTCTGCTTATGGGATATCGCTGCCTTCTGGAATCAGTGCGATGGAATCATATGATTACCTATATTGCAATGCCGTAGAATGGGCAAAACAAGGATGGGTAGATTACCTCAACCCACAAATCTATTGGTCCACACAAGTGACACGACAAAACTACCGCGTACTATGCCAATGGTGGGCCAAAACTGTTTGTGAAAACTTTTCCAACAAACTCCCCAACGGCCAACGCGTACAGTTTTGCGTATCTCAAGCAGCATACGGTGCAACCGACTCTGATGCTGGATTATCCGGCTATGGAGATGGTGTCGTAGAAATACAACGCCAGATTGATGCCAACCGTGCAAATCTTTCATCTGGATATACAGGCTCCGTTTTCTTTAACACATCTAGTTACATACAGATGTTCAAGGAACTCCGTGAGTCGCATTTCAAGCACAAAGCCCTTATGCCTCCTATGGATTGGAAATCCAAGACCAAACTCTCTGCTCCTACCAATATTACCCTAGTTGACACATTACTCTCATGGCAACATTCTACTGCCGAACGATTCACACTCTATGCTTATCCACGCGGGATGGATTTTGCAAATGCTAAAAACGATCCGCAATATCTCAAAGGAGTAGTCTATGGTTACAATATCCGACTTGATGGATATGGAGACCTCAGCCAACAGACCCTTGCCATTTGTTCATACGACCGCTATGGCGTTGAGCATGCGGCTGCATTCTACGAAGGCAACGAAGTCTTTATCCCTAAGCAAGTCATATTTTGGGAACTCAATGGTGGAACGATTGATGTGGAATTACCAAAGTATGTGACAGAGACATATATACTGCCTACTCCAAAGAAAGAAAATAATGATTTCGCTGGTTGGTTCAAAACTAAGACACTACGCGGAACCCCTCTCACAGAAATCCCTGCTGGTTGGAAAGGTACGCTCTATGCGAAATGGAAAGAGAATACCACAGCTCTCCCATCTATCTCGCTTACTAGCCCAATGGCCGTATATAACCTCATGGGACACTATGTGGGCGATGTATTGCCTATCAACCAACATGGTGTCTTCATTGTTATTCAAGGAGAAAACAGTTTTAAGATTGTTCTTTAGACGATTGTTGCGCTTGTCTTTGCGCTAGTGCTTGCTGCTGGCGTAAGATTTGCGCTTCGCGCTCTGCCTGCTTCAAAGCCTCTACTTCCTTTTTGGATAGGGGCTTTGTTTTTTGCAACTCTA
The DNA here is from genome assembly GCA_045532735.1 of Paludibacteraceae bacterium. GTDB lineage: Bacteria > Bacteroidota > Bacteroidia > Bacteroidales > Paludibacteraceae > Colicola. The sequence continues at coordinate 7,792 of JAZSGL010000028.1, forward strand.
GATATATCTTCAATGTTGCCCATGCATCGGTAGAGGCATACTTGGCTTGTTCTGGTGTAAGATGCGAATTTTCCCAATTGGTAAGTTGTTGGGCCTTACTAATTTTTTGCCCAAAGATAATAGCAAATATCTTCTGCAGGCCAAGCTCCATGATACCATACTTACATACGATAGACTGCAAATCGATGCAATTGGTAGGCTTAAAATCGCGTCTTCTTCTCAGTCCATTCAAATCATCCTTGAAAGCCAAACCAACTTTGCAGATATTGGGATTTGCAAAAATCTGGGCTAATTCCTTGGGCATCCCAACATGAGTCAAACGGAAAAGATAACACCGTTCCATCGTAGCTACCTGAACTAATGCAGTAGGATAATGGACGCCACGCTTAAAAGAAGGACGTGCCTCGGTATCTACACCTAATATTGTAAACTGACTCAGATACTCCACTGCTTCTTGTACCTTTTCTGGCAAATCTACAATAATCACCTCTCCCTCGAAACTTGTCAAAGGAAGCGCTTGGATAGTATTCTTATCAATATGTAGAGCAAATGGACTAGTCATACAAATCGCTTTCTTTCATCATAGACAATACATGCAATGGACGCAAAACATTCAACAACTTTTGTCCCCAATGCTGTTCAAATGCCTCTACGAAAGCAAGAAGGGCATCATTCTGCACCGCTTCGTCATCAATTTGGAAGGTGCTACACAAGTCGCGCAATTCTTGATATATATCGGCTATATTCTCGGAAATAAAAGCAGTTATTGGCTCGTCGGAGTACTGCATTTCATCCACAAAAACCTCTAGATACGCATCATCCGAACCAAAGATACTAGCCACCTTCTGCTGAATGGTATTATAGTCCATTTCGGTCACAAAATGCTCTGGTTCCCCATCCAACATCGGTTGAAACTTAGGCAGCTGCTTAGTCTTGACATACAACATAGGCAAGTAATTGAGCATCTTATCCGTAAACTCTGTACGAGTGGGCTCGTCCATGCGCTCTAAATACACCACTATTGCTGCCGACCAATACACTAAATCTTGCACATTCTCTTGCTTCATCATGACTGCTTCTCCGTTATTCGTTGTTGTTTTTTTAATTTGCATGCAAAGGTACAAAAAAAAATGCATATACACAAATCATACTCCACGCATACCATAACTTTATAAAAAAAGGGCTCACCGACAGTGAGTCCTTTTCATTATATTTTGAAGATGGAGATTACTTAAAATCAAAATTATAACTTACTTTGATACCAGCATCTAGATGTCCGTATGCATTGGTTTGTACGTCTTGCAATGGATATACATCCACATGAGCTAGTGTACTTCCTGATGGAGGTGTTACAGCAATTACTGGACTAAGCACTTTGCTTGATGGTAATCCAAACAAACCATAATTAAGGTCATATACCCCATAATTAGCATATGCGCCCAAACTAATAGAGTGATTAGATGGCAACTTGAACTCATATCCCAATTCTAGCCCAAGAGCTACCGTCAAAGAGAATTGTCGCTTACTTTGACCTTTCATGGTGATTTGATCTCCAGACAACATTCCGTATATAGGATTATTCAACATCTCCACATTTGTGTTTAAATCGGTAGCTTTAATATTACCATTAGCAATCACTTGTTTGTATGGAGTATATACCGGAAGCATGAATCGAGGACCAATATTAAAGAATAGTCCATTCGTTGTCAACAACGAGAACATCAGAGGCACTTCTACTTGTATTTGTTGCAAATTCTCATGAATATCATCTGCACTTACTTCATACTCTACATCAGCAATGCCACCAAAGCCATCATCCGTTTTAACTATGTAGTTCTCATACCATCCCATATGACGGTCGGTATTCATATAGCCAGCAGATACACCTGTCATAATACCCACATAACATTTCTCCTGTACTGGCCAATAATGCGCATACTGCAAATCTAAACGTGCCTGATAGCCTAATGGCATAGCAGTTGCTGGTTGAGCCATAGTACTAGCAAAACCTCCACGCAAACCGATAGAGAAGCGATTACGCACGCCCCATGGCTCAGGACCTCTTACTACAGTATCACAATTAATCACTGGCACAAATATTGTATCATATTTATAATCCCAAATGGTATCATGAATATATACGGTATCAATTCTTATAGGAGTTTTACCTGGGCCACAAATGGTATCAATCCTTCTCAATGTATCAATACGATGAATCAGTGTATCAATACGAATGATCGTATCATACTTGACAGTTTTTTCTTTTACAACTTTTGGCTTTTGTTCCTCAGCTCTGCTTACAAACACAGCAGCATCTGCAGGTATCCATGAGTAGATACGCTTTAGCAAAACGGCATTAGGGTGGAACTTACTATTCACCTGACGAATCACATGGGTCGAGTCAAATGCCCAATGAATAATGTGTTCTTTTGTCTCATAGCGCTCATAGTCTTTTGAGATTTTCACTACATCGCCCACTTTGATTGTGTCTCCAGTAGTCTTGTAGAGCAACACATCAGATGATTGTGCCATTACATTCAATGACATCAAACTAGCCACAATCACCAGTAAGCAGGCCATCAACATTGTTTTTGTTTTCATGATTTTGTTCTCCTATTTTTTATTTTACAATATATTTCAATGTATGTTTACCATCGTTGTTCACCACATCAATGATATAATATCCTGTAGTATTGCTAGCACGCAGCATGAACTCTCGTACTTTCTCAGCCGTATAAGTAGCGAGCATTTCACCTGTTGTACTATAAACATAGATCTCATTGATTTGATTTGGATCCAAATCTTTGATAGTCATCATCTCGGATGGGCGAACTGCATTTGGAACCAACTTAGGTGCCTGAGCTCCTACCACTGTGCTTATCACGATTGATCTATATGCCGCCTCACATTCGCCGTCACTTACTTCTAATCGCTCTACTAGCACATAGTAAGCACCTTCTATCACAGCACCATTAGGCATATTGTAGCTATGACCGACACCCACTTTGATATCATCTCCCTTCTCACCATAGGTATCTACAGTACCTACCACCTTATACCAAACCACTTGTGCAGGTTCTGGTTTCCAACCAAACTTAGCGTTAAAGGCATTCAAATCGAATAGGAAGATGCGGTTGTTGTATCTACTTTGAATAGATATTCCATCCATATCTACATCGTTTTCAGGAGTTGGCATTTCTACAGGTACGACCATTTCCTCGGATGGCAATGAACCACATTCTGAATAGATTACATAGCGTAATGTGATTTCACCTACACCACCCTTCACAGGTTCATTGGTCAAAGTTGCCCATGTACCATTCTTCTTGATTTGCCAACCTATGGTAGCATTAGCCGCATACGAAGGTCTGGAAGCTATATATGCCTCTATTTCCTCAGTAGCCGCAATCACATCCACCACATTTCCACAAATAGCTCTTGGCATAGTCACTTTAGCAGGAGCTGAGAAGTCATACACCTTTAATGTCAAATGATACTCTACGCGATCGCAATCGTAGTGAGTGTATTGTTCGCGATCGGTATAGGTGCCTGGCTCGGTCAGTGATTGACCATGCCACATGTATGGCAAATCAGATGGACATAATGTCAATTCTTCGTACTCATGCTTCATCTGTGGCAGGATTGTCAAGTGCAATATTGCAATACTATCACAACCTGCTGCATTGGTCAAATATACCGTGTAATTACCTTCCTGTCTATACTCCATTCCATTCCACTCGTAAGTCTCACCATAGCAAACTGTCACATACTCTTCGCTATATGTAGATCGATTGATAGTCAAGTACAATATTGCCGTACTATCACAACCATTTGCATTTGTAGTAGAATAGGTGTATCGACCACTGGTGGTATATACTTTTCCATTCCATTCGTAGCTATCACATGCTGTCACAGTCTTCTCTGATTTCGTTTCTTCCATTACCACGAAATCTAGCAGATACTCTATACTATCGCAAGTGGTATTCACTGCAAATGGTACATATGAGGTGTAAGTTCCAGACTTCGTCAACTGTTGTCCTCTCCATGTATAAGGCAACTCAGATGGACAAACACTGATTGACTCGTTTTCGGTTGTCATCTCTGGCAATTCTGTCAGATTCAAACTATAGATAATACTATCACAACCCAAGACATTCTTCACTACATAAGTATCGGTGGTTGTATTATCATAAGTCTTACCATGCCATGTGTAGGTATCGCCGTAGCAGATGTATACCTTTTCTACTGGCTTATTGACTACGGCTGGCAACTCAGTCAACTCTAGCGTGTAAACCAAACTATCGCAACCCAAGAAGTTCTTGATCACATGGGTGTAGGTACCTGACTTGTCATATACCTTACCATCGGTAGCCCATGTATAGGTATCACCCCAACAGATCATTGCCTTGTCAGCTGGTAAATATTCGGTAGGTGGCAATACTTTCAGATCCAATGTGTAGATAATACTATCGCAACCCAAGATGTTCTTTACTACATAGGTATAAGTCTTCTCCATATTGCACTTAATACCATGCCAGGTATATGTATCGCCGTAGCAGATATACTTCGTCTCAACTGGTTTGTTGACTACGGCTGGCAATTCAGTCAAATTCAATGTATAGATAATACTGTCGCAACCTAACATATTCTTTACTACATAGGTATCGGTTGTAGTCTCATCATATGTCTTGCCATGCCAGGTGTAAGTCTCACCCCAGCAGATGTATTGCTTTTCTACTGGCTTATTGACTACGGCTGGCAACTCAGTCAACTCAAGCGTGTAAACCAAACTATCGCAACCCAAGAAGTTCTTGATCACATGGGTGTAGGTACCTGACTTGTCAT
>JAZSGL010000022.1:0-4162 GCA_045532735.1 Paludibacteraceae bacterium
CGACGACAACCGTTTCGGTCGTATGCTATACTGGAAGGAACGCCCAGAGTATCTGTGGACAATCGTTGCATACGACACCGAGGCTTGGTTTGGTGCCTTAGCCAAAGATGTCGAAGGCTACTACTCTGACCAGATTCTCGAAAAGGAGAACATCACACGTGGTGGCGTTAGCGATGCACAGCTCTTCATCGACTGGATGGCAGCACACCCAGATGCCGAGCCAGACCCATCGCAGTATATCGACTACTACGCCGGCTTGGAGGAGTAGAAGATATTATAACGAATGATTATTGGGCTGTCAACAACAAATTGACAGCCCATATTTTGCATATATAAGAGTAGTTTACTATCTTTGTGATGTTCATATCCTCATCTATCTCTAAGATATATGATTATTATTTAGATTAAACAATACACCACAATGAAACGAACACTAATATCTTTAATTACTTCATTACTTTTCGTAGCCTGCACACAAGGGCTGGAGGAGGATCAGCTATCCCATCAAGATATTACTCCCCTACCAAATCTAACTGCAACATTCGACGAAGCAACTAGAACTTATGTAGATAAAGAACTTTCACTTTTTTGGCATAATGGCGATCTAATCACTGCGTTCTTTGGTAAAACATTGAACCAAAAATACAAATTCATAGGAAAGACAGGAGCTAATAGTGGTGAGTTCGAGCACATCGCAAGTGGCAACCTTTCGACTGGCAACAAACTCGACAGGATATATGCTATCTACCCATACGATGATGACACGTCAATATCTAATAATGGCGTGATAAGCTTTTTACTACCAGACAATCAAGCATATGGAGAAAACTCCTTCGGCAGAGATGCGAACACTATGGTATCCGTAACAGAGAGCGTTGATGATACATTTCTTATTTTTAAAAATGCATGCGGTTATCTCAAACTAAAACTCTATGGCGATAATATAACAATTGGAAGTATTACCGTTAGAGGAAACAACGACGAGAAGATAGCTGGAGCAACAAAGATTGTAGCGACATACGATGACATACCGACCGTAACAATGTCTGATAATGCTACCAGTGCCATAACGCTGAATTGTGGCAATGGTGTAACATTGAACAACGATGCTCAGAATCCTACGGAGTTTTGGGTGGTAATACCTGCTACTACGTTCAGCAATGGTATAACCATCATCGTTACAGACATTAACGGCGACACATTCGAAAAGAGCACCAATAAAGCGGTTGTCATCGAGCGAAATATCATTCAGCCAATGGCGGCCATCGAGGTCGAAGTTGAGGGTGGAACCATTACCAAACCCGCAAATAATGAGATATGGTACACATCAACTGACGGAAAAATTGTAACACCATATAAAACTAATGTCTTTGGAGCTACAATAGAATCGCACACCTATGAGAATGGTAAGGGTGTAATCACCTTTGATGGCGATGTAACACAGATTGGAGAGAAGGCATTCTATGATTGCCAGAATCTCACAAGTATAACTTACCCAGATAGCATAACAACAATTGGAGCATGGGCATTCTATGGTTGCAACAGAATCACAAGTGTAACTATTCCTGCAAATGTAACAATGATTGGACTCGAAGCATTCCAAGGTTGTACAAATCTAACTAAGGTTATAAACCAATCAAAAAATTTCAGTAGAATAGAACAAGCTCCGTTTAGAGACTGCCACAACCTCACATCCTTAGAGGGAGAACTTGTATCAGATGACCATAGATGTTTGGTATCAGAAGATGGTGTACTACTGCTTTGTGTAACAGCTGGTCTAACAGAATATACACTTCCGAATAACGTTCAAGAGGTCAAACACAGTGCTTTAGAGTACCAGAACGATATTGAAAAGCTCACCATTCCTGAGGGTGTTACAAAGTTCGGAAACTTTGCTTTTGCAAATAGCGATAGTTTAACTGAGGTTACTATCCCTGAGAGTATTACAGATACTGGCTCATTCACATTTAGTGGTTGCAAGAAACTCTCAAAACTCAATATTTATAACGACATTATAGGAAACTATGAGTTTAGCAATTGTTTTTCATTAATAGATATTGTTATACCCGAACAGGTAACTATTATAGATGATGGAGCATTTTGCAATTGCCAAGGGATTAGAAGCATTACATTCCACGACAATCTTAAAACAATTGGAGCGTGGGCATTTGATAACTGCGCAATAACATCTATAACTATCCCCGATAGTGTAGACACCATTGGCGACTCTGCATTTAGTAGATGCGATAAGTTAATGGAATTTAAGGGTAAGTTTGCTTCTGGTGATAAGGTATGTCTAATTAATAATGGACGACTCATCCAAGTTGCCAACGGTATTGGCAAACAACTTTTAGACTATACAATACCTGCCGAAGTTACACATATTGGCGATAGCGTATTTTCAGGCTATTCTAATCTTAATTCAATAACAATACCTGAGGGGGTTGTTGATATAGGTATAGAAGCTTTTACATCTTGCAGCAACTTAATTGATATTACGATTCCAAGCACCGTTACAAACATTGGCACAAAAGCATTCTTCGGTTGTTCCCGAATAACAGCCATATATTTTAGAGGTTCCACCCCACCACAAGTATATGAAGGGGAATATAACAAAGGTCTAAAAACAGCTAATGATGGCACTATTATACGTGTTCCAGATGAGTATGTAGATGTGTATAAGAGTTCATTTTGGGGCGATTACTACGCTATTTTAGGGTACACCGACGATCTGTACGCATCAACAGACTACTCTGAGGATGGTAAAGTAACAGTGCTAAATAAAGCGACAAAGGGTAATGGTATTGACATAGTAATTATGGGAGACGGCTATTCAGACCGACAGATTGCCGCTGGCAACTACTCATCAGACATCAACCATGCCATTGAGCTACTCTTCGAAGAGGAGCCATACAAATCTTTCCGCGACTACTTTAACGTGTATATGGTTACAGCAGTATCTGTTGGTGAGGGTTATGGCTATGGTCCAACAGCTTTTGGTGGCTACTTTGGATCTGGTACTCGTGTAGGAGGTAATGATCGTAGTGTTATCAAGTATGCACAAAATGCCATATCAGATGACCGTATGGATAATGCCCTACTCATCGTGATAATGAATCGTGAGTATTACGCTGGAACGTGCTATATGTACTATCCCAGTGGACAATCAGATTGTGGCAAGGGATTATCAATATCATACTTCCCACTTGGCACAGACGATAGCGTATTGGCTGGTTTAATACGACACGAGGCAGGCGGACACGGCTTTGCAAAGTTAGCCGACGAATATGCATACCAAAGTATGGGAACCATTCCCGAATACGACGTTATTTCATTTAAGGAACAAACGCAAAATTGGGGTTGGTGGAAGAATGTTGATTTCACAAGCGACATGTATGCTGTACATTGGGCTAAGTTCGTAAACGACTCACGATATGCATCACAGAAAATCGGAGCATACGAGGGCGGTCTAACATATTGGAGTGGTGTTTGGAGACCTACCGAGAATAGTATTATGAGACATAATACGGGAGGTTATAATGCCCCCAGCCGCGAGGCTATATACTACCGTATCCATAAGCTCGCATATGGCGATGAGTGGAGCTACGACTACGAGACGTTTGTTCAATGGGATACAACACAACGTACCGCTTCGCCAAGCAAGTCATATTCTTGGCACGCACCTATGGAATATATACAGACTACCCCACCTATTATTATAGAACATTCGTGGAGAGATGCTAAGTAGAGTCTTAAATATCCGACAAGTGCTAACAGCAATCACACTGTTGTTAGCACTATTGTCTGCCTCGTGTGCCAATAGTGCGCGTATCCGCAAAACTACACCCACAGACGAAGGCGTCGATCGTGATACAACCGAACAATTTGTACCAACACATCCCCCGATTATTGTTCCCAATAGTTGGGAATCAGCTCTCAAATAATGTCTAATTTAGGGGATGCGTATATCTTTATGATAGTATTAAAATATTATAAACTACCAACAAAGGGTTGGAGACAAAAAAATATTTTGAAAAAGTGCGTGAAAATTAAAAAATAATGTGTACATTTGTTTGGTCAATTATGTAAATCGATTTAACCAAACTATTAACAAACAATAAAACTACTGTCGTATGGCAAAAATCAAAGGAACAGTTGTCGT
>JAZSGL010000091.1:0-124147 GCA_045532735.1 Paludibacteraceae bacterium
GTTTCAGGTGCGAGTGTTGAGAGACGTGCAGGTTCGAGTCCTGTTTTGGGCACAATGCGCAGGTGGTGAAATTGGTATACACGCTACTTTGAGGGGGTAGTGGTCGCAAGACCGTGTGAGTTCGAGTCTCATCCTGCGCACAATTTGCTCTTATGAGCAAAGGAGAGATGGCAGAGTGGTCGATTGCGGCGGTCTTGAAAACCGTTGAGCTGAGAGGCTCCGGGGGTTCGAATCCCTCTCTCTCCGCAACCCAAAATGAAGACGAGTCCAATAGGGCTCGTTTTTTTTGTGCCCTATGGTGAACCAAACTTGTTTGAGGATACAATAGGGCACAAAAGAAGAGTTGCTCCGACAACTTCTTCATCTTTGGGTTGCACTTGGATGCCCGTGGCAGAGCAAGGCATTCGAGGTGGGCGAGCGAAGCGAGGTTGGTGCCCTTGAATCCCTCTCTCTCCGCAAAAAAAGAGGATGTGTCAGCATGTTGACACTCCTCTTTTTTTGCTAGAAGGACAGCTCCTTCTCGTAGTCACAAATTATATCCACCCTGTATAATTACATTTGTCTACCAAGCGCATTATAGATTTTGCCATCCATTAGGATGAATAATTGGCCATTCTGCATGAACTTCACTGCACTTTGCTTATCAACTATTACTTGATCAACAGCTGAACCCACCGAACCTTCTGTGACTGCACTATCCGTAATGGTCAGATAATAGTCGCGTGCCTCGTTGATGGTGAAATACAAACGCTTATCACCCTCTATACCTTCGCCTACATTATTGTGAATGATGAGATTTAGGTTAGGAGCCGCTTTTTCTACTTGGAATTCATATACGCTGTATGTCACACCGTCTTTTGCTTCGCTAGGCGCAGTTGTGGCACCTGGCCAACCACCAAATGCTTCCAAATTGCCATACGCATAGATGTCAAAAGTAGCCCAACCTGTTTGGTTGTTGACGTATAACTTATGGGTAACATATTCTACCGATTCTCCATAGGTCATCCAAACACCCCATGGTTCCTCCCAAGTGGTCACACGGAACATGTTTTTATCCGCAGGAATACCAGCTTGTGCGCGATTCCATTCTCCTTCCCAAATACCAGTAGTAGACCCCTCTGCATTAGGATCTTTGCGTAGGAAAATAACCTGAGTAGCGTCACTGCGGATTTCTGCTTTGTAGATACTTCCCTCTACCAAAGTGAAGTGGTAACCTTGCGCATCTGCATCACCCGTGTTCCACACCCATGCTGCAAATACAGGATTGTCAACAGCCCAAATGTTGGCATCTAGATAAATAGTGCGTGTTTCTTGGGCACTAACATTCATCAACATGGCAAATACCATTGCCATAAAAAATGTAAATTTTTTCATGATACTTAAATTTTAATTAGTTAATTGATATATACGATATTCATGTTCAGACAAAGTAGTCACACTGCCCAAGGTGCATGGTTGTTTGCTCATAAGATCGGTGCCCACTTTACCTTGGTGCTTCATCGGCAGTTTGACTTGTTGCTCGCTCTTCGAGGTATTGCAAATCACCAGTAAGATCTTGTCGCCTGCCTCGTATTCCAAATATGGCACATTGCTATTGAGCGTACCCGTAGATTGTGCGCCTCCGCGCAAACTAGCCGTACTCAGATATACACGCATCAACTCCTTCAGTGCTTCGCGAGTCGTATTCTCGGATGCAAAATCCAGCACATTATAGTGGAAGAAGTTGATAGTGTTCATATATCCCAAATCTTGCGACGAATAGATCATCGGCACTCCGCCCATAAAAATGGTGAGGCAAAACGCCGACAACTCGCCCTGTGGGGTACGGAACACTGTAGCAGGAGCCACTTGCGATGTTTCATCGTGGGTCGTCACATAGCGCATACGCTCGCAACCTTTTGGTGTGGACTCATACTCCGATTTGCTAGCTGATAAGACGGAAGCGAATGTTCCCGTACCTTTGTATAGCCCCTCGATAGCGTACATATAACTCCAACTATAGAGCAAGTTAAATCCTGCATTGCATAGACGCACATCGCTAGTCTCGGCGAGCATGATGGCATCTTGCTTGCGTTTGAAAATTTCCGCATTCACTTTTGTCCAGAATTCAATAGGCACACCATGTGCATAGTCGCAGCGATAACCATCGATATCCGCCTCGTCCACCCAATAGAGCATAGCATTTTGCATGGCATCGCATACCGCAGGCTTGTTGTAGTTGAGGAAAGTGACATCGGTCCACTGTTGCTCGTCACCTGTTTGGGGACCGGTGTACCAATCGGGATGCGTTGTCACCCACGCATTATCCCATGCGGTATGATTGCCAATCCAGTCGAGGATTACCTTCATGTCATTTTGATGAGCAGTATTCACCAGTGATTGTAGGTCCTCCATCGTTCCAAATGCAGGATCAATGCCCTTGAAATCACGCACGCAATAGGGCGAACCAATCGACTTATCGCCTTCACCGCGTGGGTGAATAGGCATCAGCCATAATACATTCACGCCCATCTCCTTCAGCGTAGGGATATATGCCTCTATCGCCGCAAAAGCCTCTTGTTCTGCAAATAGACGCTCGTTACACTCATAAATAACCATCTTATTTGCCTCCACTATAGGCGTTTGAGGTTGATCTGGCACCTCAGTCTGTGTGCCATTGTTGGGCTTGCAGCAGGCTAATACGCCTGCTACAAACACCAATAATAACGATAATATCCAATTGCTCTTTTTCATCTTCCTTGTATTTGTGCTGCAATACTCAGCGGAGTTACACCTTCATCACTCACTTTAATATACAATTCGTTTGTCACTTCTTCTGCCTTAATATCATAATCCGCCAATTGTGCACCAGCATTGTTATTAAAAATCAAGTGGTACTCATCCCCTACAAAGCCTGTAATTTGCGTATGCGCTAATGGTAAATTGAGTATAGCGGTCGAGTCCATAGTAGCTACTGCTGTACCTGGCCAAGCACCAAATACCTCCTTGCTTCCCCAAGCATATACGTGCAATGGAGTGAGTGTATCCGTAGCATTGTAGATCCAAATATCAATCGTAGCTTCCTCCTTCGGTTTAGCTTGTGGATCAAACCATACTACATCACCTGGATTAGCAGGGTCTGCGATGAGCTGTGCACCTTCGTTGGTGAGGTAGAGATAGATATTTTCACCAATGGTGTAAGCGTAGTCTGCCAACTGGTTAGAACCATTGTTGCTGAAGATTAGGTTCTCGTTGAGTCCTGTGTTAGCTGCACCCAAATCGAAATACATATAAGTGTAATCACCGATTTTCTCGGTACCGGTCACAGCCATACCTGGCCAACCGCCATTCAGATCGTTTACATCACCCCACATATAGAGTGTCGTATTCATACCCCATTCTAGACCATCCAACACATATACCACTGCGCCATCGTGCTCCACGGTATTGTCCATTTTGAGTTTCTCAATCGTACCTTCTGCAGTGATATGTAAATAGATAGGTTCGCTACTGGACAACAGCACGGGACCGTAGTCCGCCAATTGGTTGCTTCCGTTATCGGAGAAGATGAGTGTCTCACTCAACCCCTCATTGTCTGCGCCCATGTCAAAGTACTTCAGTTCCATGCCGTTGACCTTCTCGGTACCGGTCACAGGCATACCAGGCCAACCACCATTCAGATCGTTTACATCACCGTACATGTAGAGGTTGAGTTGGCCAAAACCGCTTTCGTCCAATACATATACCACTGCGCCATCGTGCTCCACTTGCTCGCCTTCGCTGCTGAAGTACGAAGCCCAACGGTCTGCCCATACATTGTACATTTTGCCAATGGTAGCATTCAATATATGCGTAGCAGGCTCGCCTTTGATAGTGTATTCTAGGCCAGACTTCTTGCTCACAAAACTAAAGCCATCTGCCAGCGTCTTGCCTTCCACAAAGTCACCTGGGAAGAGGTAGATACCCCATTTCTTATCGGAGTTTTCTGCTTTCTCCAATTGCCATACTACATTACCGATGACCGTTTTCTCGTCCATGCCATTAAAGGCACCGATGATATAGATTTCTTCGTCCACTGAGGTACCTGTGGGCGCAATAAGCTCGATGAGAATAGCATTCTCCAAGACCTTAAACTGCTGCTGCTCGTGGTCAAAGATAATCTTCTCTGGTTGGCAACTTGCAAGCAACAATGCCATGCATGCCATCATAGATATTATATACCTTTTCATATTATTTTAGTTGATAGTTTATAGTTGATAGTTTAAAGGCAGGGAATATGCAGCTTTGCTGCGCTACCTCTCGCCTTTCGCCTTTAACCTAATTAGTAGTTAGGATTTTGTTGTAATTCTGGGTTTACACTCAATGCGCTTGCTGGCAATGGGAACCACTCATATTTGCGGTCGCGCTTAGCTGGATAGCTAAATCCATCGTCCGTAGTGCGGCCAAAGAACCACCATTGTCCTTGCGTAAACTTATCAAAACGGCGCAAGTCAGTACGGCGACGACGACCCTCACTGAGGAATTCTTGTCCCCATTGGTCGAGCATCCATATCTCGTCAATCGTATGGATACGACCATAGTCCTTAGCCTCTGCTTCATTCTTGAAGTAGCGCTTGCGCACTTGCAGCACCAAATCCTCTGCTACTGCTGTCTCGCCTGCACGCAGTTTACATTCTGCTAAAGTGTAATATACCTCTGCCCATCGGAACTCCACATCGTCGATGTCTTGGAAATCCTTGCCCTCGCTCTCAGGATAGATAGGATAACGCACCAGACGCACACCCGAGTTAGTCTGTCCCCAACGAGGCGACATCACGGTCTCCAACTCTCGACCAATGGTCGTTGCACCTGGGAATTGGCCCACTTGGTCCGCATAATACAGTTCCATACCATCGCGATCTGCATCTGCCTTCAGGACATCGCCAGTGCCCCAAGCGGCACGCTGCAATCCACGCAAGAAGATACCATTGTAGTTGCCATTCTCCCATGTGTAGTTACCCTTTCGAATATCCTTGTCACTAAAGCGCTCGTATACCGCACCTAGACGATCGTTGTAAGGAGCGTCGAGGAAGCATACAGCACCTTCGGAATAGCCATGAGCTGAATTTACAGTTCCCGAGTTGTCGTAGGAAGGAGCTAGACAGCAGCAGTTCCATGCTGATTGAGTAGAGGCAAAATTGAAGTATTCAGCGTAGGTGTATGCCAAGAATGGCATATCGCGCATCCAACCTGCGTTCAGTTGTCCGTTCTCCATGGAGAATGCCATTACTACTTCGGGGCATGTGTTGTTGTCAATATGATAGATATCGCGATAGTCGTTGGCCAGTTGATAGCTACCATAATCGCCATCCAACAGGTCTTGCGCCAATGCGGCACACGCATCAAACTGTGCTTTGCCTGTGAACACCTCGGCGTTGAGCAACATACGCATCTTGATCATACGGTTAACCGCTTGGTTCATGCGATTGCGCGTTACGTGGCTACCATCTTCCTTTGGAAGATCAGCATAGCAGGCATCTAACTCGCTGCAAATAAAGTCATATACTTTTTCGCAACCTTTTTGGAAGTCCTTATCTGCAGAACCTGGTATATCACCACCTTGTGCAGTGTACAGCGGAATAGCACCGCCCCAAATCTCGAAGCAGTTGTAGTACGCCCAAGCACGCAAGGTGCGAACTTCTGCTATATAGGCATTCAATTTTTTTTCTGTCATACCCAGAGTGGCTGCGTCCAAATGCTCAAAATCACCCAATAAAGTATTGCACAAGCCGATGGTGGACCAAGCGGTCTCCCAGGTTGAGCGGATGATCTTAGATTCTGCCGTCCATGTGTGGGTAGAGAGCACAGTCTTCTCGCCTTCATCATAGCCCCACAATCCGCCGTTCCATACGCGCCAAACCACTTGGTCGGCCGAAAACTCATTCAGGTACCAGAAGTACTCTAGATAACTCATGGCTGCATTGCCGTAGATGGCAGCCACAGCACCTTTGACAGATGCCTCGTTCTGGTAATATACTGTGGCATCTATGCGGTCGAACACTTGCTCGTTCATGTCGCATCCTAACAATGCAAAGGCAAAGAATAGGATGATATATCTGATCTTTTTCATAGCATTAATGTAGTTTTAATGTTACACCTAAACATAATTGTGCAGCGGTTGGATAAGCTGAAGATACATCTACACCAGGAGTGATACCGTTCACCGCTACGATACTTGGGTCGTTGCCTGAATAGCTAGTAAAGGTTGCCACATTCTTGGCCGTTATGTAGATACGCAAGCCGTCAACCACTTTGTTTTGCCATTGCCAGTTGTAGCCCAAGGTGATGTTATCCAACTTGAAGTATGATCCATCCTCCAAGAAATAGCTAGAGATCACACCACCGCCAGTCTTCACATTCTTGTCTTTGGTATAAGCAGTGCGTAGCACGTTGTCGGTACCACAACCTTGCAAGCCCATACCATATTTGCGCATATTGAAGATATCATAGTCAAACGCACCCGTAAAGAGAATAGATAGATCAAATCCCTTCCACGACAATTGATTGCTCCAACTTAATGTGTGCTTTGGCGCGCCATTACCGATATTACGTTTCCATGTAGCATCCGCAGAACCTACAGGTTGCTTATTGCCATTATTGTCGAGAATCAACATATTGCCTTGCTCATCGGTACCGGCATACTCATAACCATAGAACTGACCAATCTCGCCACCTTCCTCAACGCGGAAGAAGTACTCCGAAGTACCTACACCAGGTTTTTGATACAAGTCCAAATATGCGGCTTGGTAAATTTCATTGGATAGTTTGGTCAGATAAGTGCGACCATATGCGTAGTTCACGCCCATGTTCCAATTCACTGCTTTTCCGCTCAAAATATCGCCATTCAAGCTTACTTCCACACCGCGGTTGGTAGTGGTACCCACATTCACCAAGATACTTGGGTGTACATATGGTGGCTGAGGAGCGGTGTATTGATACAATAGGTCTGGTGAGCGGCGGATATAGTATTCTACACTACCACGCAGACGGTTCCACAGATTGAAGTCCACACCTATGTTATACGACTCCGATTTCTCCCAACTCAATATTGGGTTAGCGTTAGAAGATGGTGCATAACCCACTACCCATTCGCCGTCAATGAAGTATTGATGATGGGGAGAATAAGTTGATAACGATTTGTAGGAGTCAGAAGGTTCACGACCTGTCACTCCATACGAGAAGCGAGGCTTCAGACTCTTCACTACGCCGGATGCTGGATCCATAAACGATGCTGACATCATTTCCCATGCTATACTTGCAGATGGGAAATTACCCCAGCGGCTATTCACACCGAACTTGGTGCTTGCCTCACGACGAATACTTGCACTCACGAAGAGCATATCCTTCCAGTTGTAGTTCACACGACCAAAGAAGCCGAACAAGGATGCTTGAGACTTGCCTGTCCACATATTTGCAAGACCCTCGCTGAGCCACGAACCAGATCCAAGTGCGTGCCACATGGTCTTGTCAAAAGTGAAGTTATGGTTTTCCGCACCTACTTGCTCCCATGTGCGTTGCTCCCATGAACTTCCTGCCACGAAGCGGAGGGTGTGGTCATCCATTTGGAAGTCGTAATTTATCATCCAATCTAGGTGGTGTACTTGGTTCTTTTGGTAATTGACATGTGCACGACCCTTATAGCCACCCCAATAACTCTCATTCGAGAGAGAAGAAGCGTACGTGTTAGACTTTAGGTCATTGTAGTCTAATGAGTATGCTACAGAGGTGTTCAAGTTGTGATTCTCATCACTATAGAGTTTGATTTTCAATCCCGCACTAGCCATCAAATACATACGCTGACCATTGCTGCTAGTCTCTTTAAGGCGAGTCACAGGGTTCACAGCACCTGTCACACCTGTAGGTTGATAATAACTACCATCCTTATTATAGACAGGCATCGTTGGGTTCATTCCCAATGCATTATCCACCTGACCATTATCACCCCATGTCTCATCCACGCGGCGACCAGCTAAGCTAGCTGATAGGGTGAGATAATCCTTGAGCATCTTTTGCTCCATCGCAAAGCGACCACCATACTCGCGACGCTTGCTCACGATGTCCAAACCGTTGGCCTCCTTAAAGTTGAGTGAAGCGGTGTAGTTTCCGCCTTTGCTAGCTGTAGCTACATTCACATACTGATTCACGTCGTATGCCACTGGACGAGTGATCTCGCTATACCAGTCAGTTGATGCACCATAATCTGTACCACGGCGTGAACGGCGGAACTCTTCAGCGGTCAATACTTGCATATGGGGTTTAGCTACATTCGCTCCAAAATAGGAGTCGTACGTCACTTGGAAATGTCCCTGCTCGGCACGGCTCTTTTTCGTAGTTACCAATACCACACCATTCGCACCGCGTGTACCATAGATAGCCGCACTAGCCGCATCCTTCAACACGGTAATACTCTCAATGTCTTGCGAACTGATATTGCGGATATCGCCACCTGCTATACCATCAATGACATATAGCGGTTCGTTGCTTCCGCTCAGCGAACCAGCACCACGTATCTGCAACGAAGAATTAGAGTTGGGGTCAGCCGCACTAGTAGTATTCACTGTCAGACCAGCCACCTTACCTACGAGCATCTCCATAGGGTTGTTCATCGGACCTTTTACAAAATCCTTACTTTCCACTTGTACAATCGAACTGGATACCTCTTTCTTACTTAGGCTACCATAACCAATCACCACTACCTCTTCCATGCCGACACTCATCTCTGCCATTACGACATCAATTACGGATCGACCTTCCACGGCAATCGATTGGCTCTCATAGCCCACATACGAAAACTCTAATACAGCCTCGGCACCAATATTGCTTAGCTGGTAGTTTCCATCAAAATCGGTCACTGTACCATTGCTGGTACCTTTTACCACAACCGATGCACCAATGATACTCTCACCCTTGGTGTCGGTCACTGTACCACGCACGTCCTGCGCCAATGTGTGCACTAATGCGCCACAGGCCAGAACCATGATCATGAGAAACTTTTTCATAATATTTTATATTTTGGGGTTAATTATTTTTCTTCACTTGTGCTGCAAATCCACCACCTGCTGCCATCTTTACTTCCACTTTGTCACCCCTCCTCACGCTATACTCCTTTATATCATACGCGTATGGGCGCGCAACCCAATCAGCATCCTCCGCATCGCACCACAGCGTCATGGTGTATTCTGATTTTTCGTCCAACATGTCTAGCACGAGTTCTGTGCTGCGTGCCTCTTCATCAGTAATACCGCCGATATACCATGTATCGCCTCCACGCTCTTGACGGGCATAGATGCAGTAGTCGCCTATCTTACCATCCATCAAGATCGAGCGTTCCCAGTCGCATGGCACCTGCTCTACAAAGCGGAACGCATCTGGATGCTCCATATAGTGTTCTGGAAGGTCGCATACCATCTGCAGTGGCGAATAGAAACACACGAACAAACCCAATTGGTTCATCAATGTCGAGTGTACACGCGTGGTAGGAATCACAGGGTTCTCAAAGTGGAACACACCTGGTGTATAGTCCACTGGACCTGCTAAAATACGAGTATATGGCAATACGGTCACGTGCTCGCAAGGACTGCCTCCGTCGCGGCTCCAAGCATTCCACTCCTGACCACGAACACCCTCTTGAGTCATTAGGTTAGGGTAGGTACGTTGCAACCCAGTAGGCATCACGGGCTCATGATTATCTATGCTGATTTGATACCTAGCTGCAGTCTCTATTACCTTGCGATAGTGACGAACGCCTGACTGACCTTTATTCCATTGCAGACCATCCAAGGTGCGGATAATAGGCGCTACATAACCCGTCTTGATGGCATTAATGCCGTGTGCTGCATGATATTGATACGCCTCCTCTAGTACAGTCTCATAGTCCGCCGCATTGCCGCCTGTCTCGTTGTGACCCACAATCTCCACACCCAAACTATCTGCAAAACGGCTCAAATAATCCATATCCCAATCGGGATATGACTCGGTGAAGGAGAAATGACGCCAGTCTTCCCAACCTTTATTCCACCCTTCGGCCAATACGCCTTCTATACCATGATCCTTAGCAAATCGCAAATACTTCTCCATATTCTCAGTGGTGGCACCATGTTGTGGTCCCATCTCCCATGTCATGGTCTTGATATGCATGCCCCACCAGATACCAATGAACTTCATCGGACGAATCCAATCGGTATCCTCTAGGGCACACGGTTCGTTGAGATTCAGCATAATGCGTGATGCTACTAAGTCGGGGAGGTTTTTAGTCAGCACAACCATGCGCCACGGACTACTCCAAGGTCCCTCTTTGTATGCCCTAGCATCCAATGGCTGCACATTATCACCCAACCATGGTGTGAGATAGGTGCAGAGCATCTGATCCTTTATGTATAGGTTTTGTGCAGGATAGTCGTACAACGCAGCTTCATGCACGAAGGCATAGCCGCCACCCTTCATCTCCATCGTGATAGGCGAACAAACGGTATCTATTAGCGACCACATAGGCATTTTGCTCCACAAACCCTCATAGTACTCTGTCCGCCAAGGTATCGACCATACATCGTGGTTTTCAGCAAAGCGATAGGCTGTCTTCTCATCAGTAATAGTAATCTTTCCTTCATAATTTGGAAACTCATAGCGGAGCGCCAAACCATCATCGAAACAGCGAAACGCTATCTGCATCTTCACACCAGACTCGTGTTGCAACTTTACTAGCATACGATTGTGGTGATCGCGAATATAGCGCTCCTCGCCCCATACCGTCTCCCACATGTCGTCGTGACTACCTTTCTTGATGCCCTTGAGCACAAAACCCGTACTTAGGTCGACATCCTCAGTCTGCAAACCCAAAGGAGACCAAAGTAACACGCTTTCGTTTCCACAACTTACACAGTACTCAGGCGCACCATCTTCAGTCAGGCGAAACGACACTACCAACTCGCCATCAGGTGAACACAACTCAGGTTGGCTATTGCTACAAGCCAACAAGAGGAACGGAAAAAGAAATAATAGGAATCGTACTTTCATGGTAATTTTTGTTTATTTTGGGCAAAGTTACTATATATACTCCTTATATACAAATAATATAACAAAAATCAAGATTTTTTTTACTTTTTTCAGTCTATATTTTTTGCGTTTCAACTATTTTTTGTACCTTTGCTGAAAATTCGTAAGTGCCATGAAAAATACATTTGTTTTTCTGTGCCTTTTTGTACTTTGTACAAATGGCGCTTTAGCTAGTAAATACTCAATAAAATCGGATATTCAACGCTTGGATAATGTTCTAAGCCAACGCGCTAAATACGACATGCAAAAGCGACACCGAATCGACAGCCTAAACCTGCTTTTAGATACCGCTAGAACACCCTATGCTATTTATAAATGTTTATACGAAGAATATAAATCGTTCAACTACGATACAGCCCTTATTTTTACCCAAAACATGCACGAGGAAGCTCACCTAATGCAGCAGCCCGATCTGCTCGCAGAAGCCGACCTCTGCCGTGCTTTTGTTTGTCTATCGGGCGGACTCTTTAAGGAGGCATACGACCTACTCTTAGACCTCAAAACCACCCTACACTCCACACCTCTCTACCATATTACCTACGCACGTTTGCTATACGACATGGCTGACTATGCGGGTGGAGAGATGTTCACCATGTACAACCAGCAGGGAAATCGCCACATGCAGCTACTCCTTGAGCAGACCACACCTGCTGACTCCATGCATTATCACTATCCCTTTGCTTCTATCCTACTCAGAGAAGGCAATCATCGCAAGAGCATCCTCCATTTCCAAGAAGCGCTCAAGGACTCTAAGTGCTCTACACACGATCAAGCAATTTTTTATAGCTCCTTAGCCTTTCTCTATCGCCAATTAGGCAATGATGATATGGCATTTCACTACTATGTGGACGCTGCTATTGCCGATATACAGAGTTCTACCTAC
The DNA here is from genome assembly GCA_045532735.1 of Paludibacteraceae bacterium. GTDB lineage: Bacteria > Bacteroidota > Bacteroidia > Bacteroidales > Paludibacteraceae > Colicola. The sequence continues at coordinate 11,954 of JAZSGL010000091.1, forward strand.
GAAACAGTTGCCATGCGCATGATCGCTGAGATGCTCTACCAGCAAGGTGAGATAGATTTGGCAAATAAGTATATCCATATTGCTATGCACGATGCTCAACATTACCATGCACGTCATCGTCAAGTCAGCATATCGCAGCTCCTTCCTATCATCGAGCAGCAACATACGCAGGTGCTCCAGCAACACAACAATATGGCATATATCTTTTTGGCTATTTCCATTTTCCTACTTATTTCATTGGCCGTGTTTATCATCCTCATCGTGCGTCGTACACGCAAATTGCATACCGCGCGCCTTATGATTGATGATATCAATCAAAACCTGCGTATTGCTAACACAGTCAAGGAGGAACTACTCAGTACCCTGCTAGTCGGACAATCCCAATACCTCAATGCCGTGGAGCAATACCAAATCCATGTCAAGGAGGCGGTGGTCAAGCGACAACTTTCTCAGATCATGACCATCCCAAAGAATGCGGATGCCAAACTCCAACGACAGATTCTCAACCGACGAATGGACGAACTCTTACTCAAGATCTTCCCTACTTTTGTGGACGATTTTAATCACTTATTAAAATCAGAAGAACGCTTCCACTTGAAGGACGGCGAACTACTCAATACCCAGCTGCGAATTTTTGCACTCATTCGTCTAGGAATTGTACACAACGAGGTGATTGCGGAGATCCTTGATTATAGTATCAATACCATCTATACATATAAGACGCGTACCATCAATCGCTCTCACTTATCACCCGATGAGTTCTACAACCAACTCATGCAGATTGCCTCATTTAAGAGGCAAACCACCAACTAACTTATTAACTTTTCAATTATATATTACCATGAAACGACTATTTTTCACTTTCCTCTGTACTGCTTTTTGTGCGCTCTATTCCTCTGCGTCTGACACCATCCGCATCCTATGCATTGGCAACAGCTTTTCTTGGGATGCTGTCGAGCAAGAACTCGCGCCATTATGCGAGGCGGGCAACCAACCCATTATCATCGGCAATCTCTACTATGGTGGTTGTTCCCTAGAGCAACACCATACTTTCCTTCTCAAGGATGCTGCGGTCTATAGTTTTCGATATATCAAAGATGGGGTTCGTACCCCTCACGAGGGCTATTCCTTGCGCCAGGCACTATTACTAGACCAATGGGACTATATCTCCTTCCAGCAGGCCAGCCATGATAGTGGCATCCAATCTACCTACGAGCCTTACCTGGGCGCACTCATCGATTCCGTGCGTGCCTACCAACCCAATGCCCAATTCTGCTGGATGCAGACATGGTCCTACTCCCAAGATGCTAAGCACCCTGCTTTCCCACGCTATCAAAAGAGTCAGCAAATCATGGATGATAGTATCCAATCTGCTACCCTTGCGCTACTCTTACGCTACCCCGAACTCAAACTCATCCCCTGTGGCAAAGCCATCACCCTTGCACGACAAACTAAATTGGGTGACACCCTCTGCCGCGATGGCTACCACCTCAACTATCTATATGGACGCTATACAGCAGCATGTGTCTGGTACGAACTGCTTACAGGTAAAGACTGCCGACGCAATCCCTACAAAAACGCCGACATGACCTCGCAGCAAAAACGCCTCACCCAGCAATCTGCACACCGAGCAAGAAGAAAATAATGACTATACTTACTATTTGATTTGCTTCACGGCTTGAATCAGCTGCTCTGCAGTGAGATTGGTAGCATTGTTGATGCGTGTCTTATAGGTATAGATGGTATTGATGGAATAATCCAGCAGTTTAGCTATTTGTGCATTATCGTTGATGCCTAATCGGATGAGTGCGAAAATACGCAATTCGGCATTCAGCAGTTCGTTGGATTTGATGGTGACCTGCTGATTGGGTCTTAGTAATTGGTTAAACTGCTCTACAAAATCGGGATAGATATGCAGAAACATCGTATCAAAGCGCTTGTAGAAATTGTTCTTTAACACGCGCACATCTGCATATGCTGGAATTGCGAATAGCTCTTCCCATCGTTTATCTTGTGCCTTGCGCTTGACATAGCGCTGGTATTTTTCGAATGTACTATAGACGGAGTTTTCGTTACAAAGGAATGTGGCGATACACTCTTCTTTGATGTGATTAGCTTCGGCGAGTTGCAAGTTAGTTGTTTGGATATTTTGCTCTGCTTTAATCAATGCACGGTGACGATTGTAGAGCATTACGAATGCGACCATTAGCCCCGCAATCAGTCCATAGAGGCAAATATTGAGCCATGTTATACGCCTATTCTGCTCCTGCTCCAAGATTAGTTGTTGTTGCTCAATGATAGGCATGACCTGACTGATTTTTACTTGTCGGTGTCTTGCATTGTAGAAGGTCGCATCGTCTAATGCTGCCTGTATATACCTAGCCGCTTCCTTAACTTGTCCTCGTGCAAACACATTCTGTGCCACGATACTCATCGCCACTGTCTCTTTAGTGCAACTCTTGATATCGGATATTGCCGCCATGATAATATTACGATTGGCTAGTAGCGTGTCGCCCTGGTTTTGATAGATGAATGCGAGTGAAGAATAAGCGATGGCTTTTTGATGTTCGCTGATGCACGATGTCGCTAATACTCGATTGAATCGCTGTATAGCCAAATTACTCTCTCCCATCTTCATGGCATAGAGCGCAGCAGTTGACCAATAGCGTATAGTATCTTCGGACGAAATACGCTTGAGTGCTTCTTGGCTGAGCTGATTACCATGGTTGATATATTCATAACTGATCTTACCATGGGCATAATCAGCCATGTCGTACAACAGTCGCGCATAGTGGATATAGTATTCAGCCTGAATATCCTGCCTGCAAGATGTGATGTCTATCGTTTGGAAAATATTAGAACTCTCGTTAAATAGACCTGAACTGAGATAGAGAAATGCCTGCTTGATTTGTGCCTTGGCAATCTTATTGATCTCCTTGGAGAGTAATGCTTCGTCTAGAAGTTTTTCTACATAGATAGTAGCAGTGTCGTAGGAGTACGACTGATATTCTTCAGTGAGTGCCAAGAACCGTTCATAATTGCTCATGGGCGCTTGTTGCAAGAATTGAATCCGCTGCTGTTTTTGCTGTTGATATATTTCTCGCTCTGCTAGTGCCTGATTTAATGCTGTCAAATCGCTAGTGTTATTGGCTACCGTTCCTACATGCAGTAGAAGCAGTGTATACAGTAGAAATAAATATCTCATGGTTTCATTACTTTGATGGTGTGTTGTTCATTGCCAATGATATATATGCCCGCAGCTGCCGTATGCAAATTAGCTATTGGTCGCCCTACAAGATCGTACACTGATTGTTCGCTGCTGAGTGGTGACACGGTGGTTTCCTCTAGGTCCGTTCCGCCACAATCGGCTGCAGGCACCCAATTCCAGAAGTTTGCTTGATAGCTACCCATCTCCTTCTCCACCTCTTGGCAATGGAGATCACAATAGGTAGCATTTCCCTTGGCATTGGCAAAGTAGAAGGCCGTTGCAGCTTTTTGTACATGAATTGACCGCAGCATGAGGTTCTCTATCGGATTGGCTCCCGCTGCAATGTAGAAGGCGTGTTGGCGAGAGTCTAGAACATCTACATTCTCAACTTGGATATTCTTGACTGTGTATTTGATAGTTGGACCTATATTAAATGCGCCCTGCATATTTCCCCAGAAGTCGCCCGATGTACCTTTAGTACCGCGTTTGCAACCCGCATGTACGATGGTGATATCATGCAAGTGTATCATACCTTCATCGCCAAAACCTTTGCCATCAAAGTCCGCATTGATGCGGACACCGCATTCTAATGGATCAAAGATTGCAATATGGTGAGCGTGATGGTTGGTTCCTCCAAAGAATCCGAGCGACGAAGCGCGCCAATTGTTCTCTGCGGTGCAGTAAGCATAGGTGACATTCTTACACATACGTGCAGTGGTCCATGATGCCATATCGTCATCGCCATTATTACGGAAGGAACAGTATTGAATCGTATGTCCAATCGAAGCATGCGATGCGTTGAAACCATCGGCATAATGATTACGGAAACGGCAGTGCTCGACCAGCAAATTCTCACTACCTGCAGCCGAATAATCAGCTATCCATGCACCACACTCAAAGTGCTCAGTCCAGCAATTACGTATCACAGAGTTCTTGCCCCATGAGCCCATAAAGGTCTTGCCTACTTGCTTCGAGGCATCGTTGTTGTAGTATCGTTGGTTATTAATGGTGTTAATATACATTCCCTCGATGCGAATATTGCTGCGATTGGTCTCAAAGCCACGTTGCGAGTATGTGCTGCTATTATCGGATGGTGCAGAGAAGAAAATCTCGGTGTACCACATGCCCGCACCTACGAGATGGGTATTGTCATAGTTGATATAAATGCGTTTGGAAACATCCCATTTGCCCGCAGGGATATAGATGATTTTACCGCGATGGTTGCTCACAAAGTCCTGCAGACTGCCGCCAGTATATTGTACCTTATCGCCATCTATACTTTCGAAGGTCACAGGCTCTGGCACCATCTCTAATTCCACAAAATCAATCGTGTATGGCGTCGTATTATCATCTGCCTTTACTACGCGTAGTTCTTCACCTTGTGCCACGGGGCGCGAAAGACGCACGTGCATTTCGTCAAAGCGCATGCGAATGACGCTGTTGGCTATGGGGGTATTCACTGGATATGTTCCGGTACAGTATTGCCATGCCCAGTAGCTATCCAAGGTCAATTCGCCCACCTTATCTTCTCCCGCATAGAAATGCACTATCCCCTTAGTACCCAATCCATCGTTGCTATCAGGTAGCGAGAAACGTATGGTGAGGCCGTCACCAGGTGTATTTACGCGCCATGCTACATAGTCATTGGGGTTTACCAATTGTACAGCTTGCTGATGTGATGCCTCCGATTGCAAAAGGCGTTGGTCATCCGTCGCTTCTAAAAACATGCCATTGGTTGAGCAGTGATTAGGCTCTGCTTCATAGCGTTCGTATGGACGGTTGTAGTATCCGCGTTGCAGACTATCGGTAGCAAACAAATAGGCATCGGTGTCGCTCGAAGATTGAGCTACACTACAACTAGCTACTACACATAGTAAGATTAATAGCATAATTCGTGGAGTTTTCATATTGGTAAAATAATAGATTATGGATTACGAGGACAAAGGTAATGATTTTTTTTGAAATAGAAAAATTAGAGATTATATCAAATAGCTATTTAGATCAAAATCTTGTATTTTTAATTTATAAAGTATCTATATTTTTTTTCATTAAAAAAAAACTTTATTATTCTTGAATAATACTAAATGTATAGAGTAGCATTTTTATCCATATTTTTATTATATTATTTGACAAATCTGCAAAATAGTTCTAACTTTGCATTGTCAAATGACAAAGTATAGCTTGTCTAAACAAAATTATTATTAACCTTTTAAATTTTTAACACAATGAAAAAATTTACTCTTATTCTTGCTGCGGCTCTTATGAGCGTGGGCGCAATGGCTCAACACACATTGAACAACCCAGTAGGTGCCGATGGCCGCTACATCGTGAAGTATGACTGCCAAGCTGATCAATTCGCTGCTGCCAACGATATGGAAGCAGATGAGACCTTTACTTTTGCTGTGGATGTTACAGGTACATGGTTAGAGGATTTCCTCAAGGGCACACCCGTAGCAGAAGGCGCAAGCCGTGGTCTTGCTATCAACAAATGGACTAGCAAAGGTGATGTGAGTGGTGAAACCAACCGTATGAAACAAATCAAAGGTAATATCTGGGGTATGACCGTCAACTATGCACAAATCTTCGTTAATAAAGACGTGTTGGCTTCTGATATATTGAAGGCAGACTCTGTACTCTACATCTATGGTCAAATCTTCGGTTTCGAATATACCGCAGATAACCCAGGTGCAGGTTGGTGGATGTGGGAGACACAAAATGTAGATGTAACCCAAGCCCCTGGTTCAGACTGCTTGTTCGCATTCCTCCCTTACACAGGTACCAAGACTTGTCCTGAATTCTATGCGGATGATTTCGAAGAGGGTATCTATGGTAGCGGCGAAATGGGCTTTGCTGCTCCTTGTGTAGATGCTCCTACAGCCGTAGAGAATGTTGAGGTGAAGCAACAAGGTGCTAAGTTCATCGAGAACGGCCAAATGTACATCTTGCACAATGGTGTCAAGTACAATGCATTGGGCGCACAGGTGAAGTAATCTAACTGCTTATTCCTATTCAATCGGGGCGGCGATACCGCCCCGATTATTCCTATTTTTCTTATGTGCGGGCTGCCCGCGCGTATTGTCTAACTTATATATCCCTAATCGCATGAATCACACACTGCACAGAGCACTCTGCATCCTACTACTGTTTATTTGGGGTTGGCATGTCTATGCTAAGCCCATCGAAGGTACAGTATCTGATGCTGCGGGTAATCCTATTATAGGTGCTACAGTTATCGAAGTTGCCACCTCCAATGGTACTGTGACCGACATAGAAGGTCAATTCTTCCTTGATGTGGAAGAAGGCAAGAAGATCCAGATATCGTATGTCGGGTATCGCATGGAGACTATCACCATCCAATCTAGTAAGGCGATTTATTCCGTTGTACTGATTGAAGATACCGAACTCTTGGACGATGTAGTAGTCATAGGCTATGGCACCCAACGCCGTAGCGATGTCACAGGTTCTATCTCATCCGTTTCTGCCAAGGATATTGCCGACTTCTCGTCCAAGTCTTTAGCCGAGTCGTTGCAGGGTTTGGCAGCAGGTGTGACCGTAACCAAGGGTAGTGGTTCGCCAGGTGAATCAGCTGATATCCTTATACGTGGTGCAGGTTCGCTCAATGGTATGGCACCCCTCTACGTAGTGGATGGTGTGGCACAATCTACGGGATTCAACTTCAATATGCGCGATGTAGAGAGCATTGAGGTGCTCAAGGATGCAGGTTCTGCTGCTATCTATGGTTCGAAAGCCGCAGGCGGTGTGATTCTCATCACCACCAAAAAGGGAAAGAGCGAACGTACACAAGTGGATTTGAATGCGCGTGTAGGATGGCGCAATATCACATCCAATATCCAGCTTCTAGGTACCGAAGACTGGCTGCGTGCTCGCGACATTTGGGGCACTGGTAGCACCCTCGATGTACTAGGTGCTTCTTCTATTGACGAACTGCCCAATACAGATTGGATGGACGTGATGTTCGGCACAGGTATTGAGCAGGAATATAATGTATCGGTCAGTGGCGGTAGCGAGAAGACCAAGATGTTCCTATCCATCGGCTATCTAGATGAGAAAGGAACATATATGGATACCCGCGCTAAGCGCTATTCTTTCCGTACTAACCTTGACCATAAGATTGGTAAACATGTTACCATCGGCGAATCCGTCTATGGCGCGATGACATCGTCCAATCCTTCTACTAATTCATCCATCTACAACCACACAGTGCCTTTCCGTACCGTCCCCGTAGCGGAGGTGCTGGATGAGAATGGCGATTATGCACAAACTCCTATGTCTGTGGGATCCGGTCCTAATTTTGCAGGTCTAGAAGCTGCCTACCACGACATTCAAGACAATAATTATCATATCAATGCGCAGGCCTACTTGAATGTAGAGTTTATCCCAGGTCTAACATGGCACACGACAGGTTCTGCCACCCTAGGTGCCTATTCCAAGCGTTTCTTTACTGAATACAAAGATTTCGGTCCTGTGCAAGTAGGTATAGATGGCGGTCAACTCGACTCTTATGCCGGTACCAACTTGCGTCTCATGTTCAATAGTGTATTGACCTACGATGCACAATGGGGCGACCATAATTTCAAAGCCATGGCAGGTACCGAATGGTGGAAATATGATGGCTATGATCTTACAGTCAATAGTTATGGTTTCTCTATCCCGCTTGCTCAATCCATTGCTCTTGCTACAGCAGGTGCTACCAAGGATGCTTCGGATGGCATTCCTCAAGAGCGACGCGGGTCTGTTTTCGCGCGTATCAACTACGATTATCAAGGCAAATACCTGCTCACGGCCAACTTTCGCGCCGATGCTTCTGACCGTTTTGTCAATAAGCATCGTTGGGGATTCTTCCCATCTGTTAATGTGGGATGGCGCTTGAGTGAAGAGACTTGGATCAAGGATAATGCATCCAATTGGTTATCCAACGCTAAGATTCGTGCTTCATGGGGTATTTTGGGTAACGACAATATACCGCAATATATGTACTCTTCTATTTATTCGCTTAGTGGTGTGAGCCATGCTTTCGACAATAGTGCCATTGGCCAGACAGGTGCGTGGATAGCCATCTTAGGCAATGAAGATCTCAAGTGGGAAGAAGTCAATCAAACTGATATAGGTGTAGATTTAGGTTTCTTCAAGAATCGCCTGACCTTTACCTATGACTACTACAACCGTCAAACCCGCGATATGCTATATCAAGGTTCGCTGTGTCTGTCTAGTGGTATGAGTTACTACTTCAGCTCCGATGACCCTGCCAACACAGTGCCTGTTTACTTCAATGCAGGTCTAGTGCAGAATCAGGGTCATGAGATTACACTTCAATGGCAAGACAAGCGCAATGAGGTGCAATATAGCGTGGGTGTCAACATGTCCTTCAACCAGAATATGGTCAAGCAAGTAGGTGACAAACCTGGAGCTAGCATCATTGATAAAGGCCTAGATGCTGCATGGCCATTGCTGGCTCGCACCGAGGACAATCATCCTATGTCCATGTTCTATGGCTATGAGGTGCTCGGCATCTTCCAAAGCCAAGCGCAACTTGACGAATACAACCAATATGCTCTAGATCAATGGCGCAAGAATAATCCTAATCACCCCTATGGATATGCTGCCAATGGACAACCGCTCAATGCCGATGGCAAGGAGATAGGTATCTACTATCAGAAAGCGAATACGGGCATAGGTGACCTTATTTATGACGACAACGGTCAGGGTATGGTCAATGCCGCTAGCCGTAAATATATTGGTAATCCATGGCCATTGATGACACTAGGTATCAATGCTTCAGTCGCTTACAAGGGTTTTGATGTGTCCATGGTATTCTCTGGTGCTTTTGGCTTTGATATCATGAATCTTGTAAAACCATACACCCATATGTTTATGAGCGACAATACCACAGCTGCTATCTTCTCTACCTCTTGTTTTGGCAAAGACAATACTACCGTTACGGATAACCCACGCGTAGGTTATCTAGATGCCGACGGCAAGGTGATAGGTGATGGTGCTGCCAATCGCAACTATTCTACCGTGTCGGGTTATATGGTAGAGAAGGGTGACTATCTCAAGCTAAAGAACCTATCTATCGGTTACACCCTACCGCAGAAGTACAGCCGTAAGGCCAAGATGGAGCGCCTACGCATCTATTTCTCGGCGCAAAACCTCTTTACTATTACCAAGTATTCGGGCGTAGATCCTGAGATAGGTGGCAATAGCTTGATGTACAACATCGATCATCAGAACCGCTATCTGCCTTCTCGCTTGTTCTCATTTGGACTTGATTTATCTTTCTAACAAACTTCTAATATCCGTACAATTATGAAAAAGAATCTTGTTAGTCTATTATTCGCAGCACTCGTAGCCTTGACCAGTTGCTCCGACTTTTTTGACATATCCAATCCTCAAACGCTGTCCACCGATAATTTTCCTGCCACCATGGCACAGGTAGATCAGTTGGTGACCTCTGCATATGCACAAAGCCACAGCATTGGTATGTACGCCTTCTATTGGTTCCCTATGGGCGTATGGCTCTACGACCATACCACTGACCTTTACGGCTCCTATGATGAGCGGGCCACCTCACAAGACAATTACACCAGTATTGACTCTCGCTATATCACCACCACTTATACCGATCTATGCAAGTGGATGAAACTAGCTTCTACAGGTATTGATGGCATTGCATACTATCGAGGCAAATACAGCAAAGAAAACGAACAAGCCCAATTAGATTACGCCCTTGGCCAATGCTACTTCAACCGTGCTTTGGCATATTGGCATGCGCAGATATTCTTCGAACTTGATGCCGACGCATTGGGTTTTCCACTCATTGACCGCATCATATCGGATGTAGAAGCCTTGAAGTTGGAGCGGGCTACTGTGAAAGATACATGGCAATTTGTCATCAAAGACCTACAAAAAGCAGTCGTACTGCTGGAGGGGTACAACGACGATACCTTCCGCGCCACCGAATGGGCAGCCAAAGGATTGCTAGCTAAAGTATATATGCAATCGCTCTATCTCTTTCCTGAGAATAAATCACTAGCCAAAACACTCATAGAGGATATCATCCTCAATAGTGGTAAGCAACTGGTTTCTTACGATATCTATGCCGACATGTTCTACGGCAACGAAGCCAACGAACACAATGCAGAGTCGCTCTATGAACTCACCATGACATCCAATCCCAACCAAGATGGTCCATGGGAGGGATATACAACCGGATCAGGCATGCCAATGGTATATGCGCCATGGTATGTGGACCTCGACATTCGCTTCCGCAGAGGAAAAGAAGATAAGGTAGATCCACTGACGCAAGAGAATGATATCATCATTTCCAAGAAATCATCGCAATGGGGCAACAACTATGTACATGACAAAAATATCGCGCGCTTTGGTTTTGCTAATTTCCACGGCGATACCGTTCCAAGACTCACCTTCAATCCTTCCTACAATTTCAGTGGCACTCGCTCACTAGATAACTATCCATATATGATAGCCACTCCTAACTACCGCGCCGAAGCCTTGGCGCTCAAGCGTGACAAGTCAAAGGTAGATCCACGCTTGATGATCTGTGCAGGGCAACCATATGTGGACGAATACATCGATGGTAAAGGTCGTGTGACCGTCTATGACCGTTCGTCGGAGTGCAACAATCGTCCTGAGGTGCTCGGATGGCAACACCGTAAATACACCAATACCTGTGGTACGGAGATGGGAGCCGCGCCTTATGGTCTCAACGAGTCAAGCAACTGCAACCTCTATATCGTGCGTCTAGCCGATATCTACTTGCTCTATGCCGAACTGCTAGCAGATACCGACCCTACTACCGCATTGGAGTATATCAACAAGGTACATCGCCGAGCCTATGGTGTAGATCCCAATAGTGCCTCTGAGTACGACTACAAGTCGCTCAGCGACCGCACCCGTGCATACCATGCCAACGACCCATTAGCCAACGATCCACTCAAATACGAACGGTGGGCAGAGCTCTTTGCCGAGGGACAATGGTGGATGGATATTCGTCGATTTAGAAACGGCGACTCTGAAGCCGCTTATTACGAAAAAACATCCCATGGACCTATCACCTGGAAAGGAGAGCCTAGCTATGTGCAACCTATCCCACAATTGGAATTGGAGCGCAACGGCAATATTACGCAATCGGAGGGCTATCCAGGGATTTAATTTAGAGTTTAGAAAAGTATGAAAAAAATCCAAATAATATTCGGAATAGTATTGTGTATACTATTTTGTGCATGCGAACCACAGAATACTGTATCTTCGCCTGATGGCAAAATATCAGTAGCATGTAGTGTAGATAGTCTAGGTATACCTATGTATCAAGTATCGATGAATGGAGACGATATCGTTTGCCCATCACCATTGGGATTACAGTTTGCAAAAACCGACCTATCTAAGGGATTCACCTTACTTAGTACCAAGCACGACCACTACAACGAGACTTGGGAAACTACATGGGGTGAGGATCACTATATTGTCAATTACTACAATCAACTTTTGCTCTCCTTGCGCCATTGTTCGGGCATCGAGATGCAAGTATGCTTCCGTGTCTTCAACGATGGATGGGCCATGCGCTACATCCTACCGCAGATGACAGACACGGTGCTCATCAACGAGTGCACTAGCTACCAGTTTGCTAACGAACCTTCCGTATGGTCTATCCCATGGCAGACGGAGTACTATGAGGCATTATGGCAACCTGCACCCATGAGCGAGATTGACACCGTGTGTTCGCCTATTACCCTACAATGGGGTGATAGCCTATATGCTTGGATGCACGAGGCAGCGCTCTACGACTATCCTGCGCAGAACTACTATTATGCCGATGGTAAACTACGCACCTATCTCACACCATGGCGTTCGGGCGATGCTGCATATCTTACCACACCATTCGCTACGCCATGGCGACTCATGGTACTCAGCACAGAACTAAGAGGACTAGTAGAGTCGCGCACACTACTCAACCTCAACGAACCATGTAAGATTAAAGACACATCGTGGATTCAGCCCATGAAGTTTATCGGTATATGGTGGGGAATGCACCTTGAAACGATGACTTGGCACCAAGGACCTATTCACGGCGCTACTACCGAGAATATGAAACGCTATATCGATTTTGCTGCCGACAATGGTTTTGATGGCGTCTTGGCGGAAGGTTGGAACACTGGTTGGGAAGATTGGGGTAAACCAGATGTGGTGGCGCAGTTCTCGTTCACCACCCCTTACTCGGATTATGATCTAGACTATCTCACCAACTATGCCCATCAACGCGGTGTGCAGATTATCTTCCATCACGAGACACAGGGCAACGCAGCCTCTTACCAACTCCAACTAGATACTGCTTTTGCTTATATGCAGCAGCATGGTATGCATGCCGTGAAGACGGGCTATGTAGCACCTACCATACAGACTATCGATGGCATACAATATAACCGTTCGCAGTCTGGTGTACGCCACTACCGCAAAGTGATTGAGACCGCTGCTGAGTATCAGGTAAGCATTGATAACCACGAACCCGTGATGCCGACTGGATTGCAACGCACGTACCCCAACCTCATGACGCAGGAGGGTATTCGCGGACAGGAGTGGAATGCATGGAGCCAGGATGGAGGTAGTCCGTGTGAACATGTCACGGTATTGCCTTTCACCCGCATGTTGGCAGGACCTGCCGACTATACACCGGGGGTGTTTAATTTTGATAATCCTGTATATCCCAATACCCGCGTGCACGCTACGCTTGCCAACCAACTTGGATTATTCGTTGTCCTCTATTCGCCGCTGCAAATGGCTTGCGACTTGCCAGAAAACTATATGTTGCACCCCGATGAGTTTGAGTTCATCCGTTGTGTGCCATGCGATTGGGAACGTTCTATCATGCTCGAGGGTCATATTGGCGACTATATCGTGATGGCTCGACAAGCACGCAATACCGATAATTGGTACATAGGTGCCGTTACCGACGAGCAAGCGCGCACTGCCACTGTCGCATGGGGTGACTTCCTCGGCAAGGGAGATTATCAGGCTATTATCTACCAGGATGCAGCTGATGCAGACTGGCAGACCAACCCATATGCCACAGCGATAGATACTATCCTGGTTACTCGTACTACACCTGCTTTGTCCATCCCAATGGCTCCTGGTGGAGGGTTCGCTATTCGAGTAGAGAAACAGGATTAGCCATTCTTGAAAACACTATTTTTTCTCTCCCGCCCAGTCTGTAACAGACTGAGTGGGAGTATTTTATGGTCTTTTTTTCAAAAAAATGCATTTTTTTCTCCAAACTGACAGGTTTTAGCAGTTTGGAGTGGTAATTTTGCAGCGGATTTCCGAAAATCGGTTGTCCGCGTATATGTCTAATCTATGTAGTAGAAGATTATTGATTGGTATTATGGAAAGAATTATTTTGTTTTTATTCGACCTTTTAATGTGGGGATTGGCGGTTTGGTTTATAGTTGAAATGTTCAGAAGTATCTTATCTTAGAAATAAGATAAGGTAATCGTAGCCTCCTCATTGCTGCTCGCATATCAGCATTTCAGCACGAGAATATCCCGCAGATTGGTCGTATAGCAAGGGGAGAGTTTTTCTTTTTTTGTGAGTGGCTTGTCCGTGTTAAGTACCTGTGTGGCTACTTTGACCGCCTTATTTCCGTACTGGCTATTGATGCGGTCGATGGCTTTTTGTAGGCGCTCGTCGCGCTCCTTGTCTCGCTCGTCAAACAGCATTTGCTGGGCATTGTCTGCGCTGCTCAGGTTCATTAGTACCACACCTGCTTTCTTATATGGGTAGGGCTTCCATTGCTTGCGCACGGCGGCCAGCATGTAGCCAATCAGTTCGGTGGTGATGGATGTAGGAAAGGGTAGGGTCACTACCTGATGGATCACCTGCATATCCTCCTCGGCAAAGCGTGAGGTATGCGCATATACGATAAACTGGCGGCACAGACTGTGCTGCTTGCGTAGTTTCTCGGCGCAGTTGCTCATGAAGTCCGCCAAGGCTTTCTCTAAGGTGGCTTGGTCGGCTATGCCTCGCTCAAAGGTACGCGATTGTGATATGCTTTGTCGCTCGGCTCGATCTGCGATGTCTATGCAGTCGTAGCCATTGAGCTCTTGCCAAGTCTGTAGCCCTGGTTTGTGCAGTAGGTTCTTGGCGAACTCAGGCAGCCGTTGGCTAAAGTCCCATGCGCTCACGACGCCTGCAGGCAGGAGTTTCTTCTGTGCTTGCCGACCAATGCCCCATACATCTTCGATGGCGAAGCCTTGAAGGGCTTTTTGCCGTTTCTCATCGGTATCGATGATACACACGCCGTTGTAGGCAGGATATTGCTTGGCATATTTGCTGGCAATCTTAGCGAGTGTTTTCGTAGGTGCCAATCCAATTGAAACGGGTATGCCTACCCATTTACGAATCTGCTTTACCACCTGCTCGTAATAGGGCTTGAGCTCGTGCACAGGCATGTGATCGCAATGCAAGAAGGCTTCGTCTATGGAGTACTGCTCCAGTCGTGGCGTGTGCTTGGCTAGTATGCTCATCACCCGACTGCTCAGGTCTCCGTACAGACTGAAGTTCGACGAGAACGCAGTAACCCTCGCCTCATCGCCTAATCGCCTCTTCACTTCAAACCAAGATTCGCCCATCTTAATGCCGAGCTTTTTGGCTTCGTTGCTACGCGATACTACGCAACCATCGTTGCCCGATAGCACAACTATGGGCTTACCTTCCAAATCGGGGCGAAAAACTCGCTCACACGACACGAAGAAATTGTTGCAATCGCATAGCGCGTAATACATACCTCTTACCTTAGTTTAGGAGTTTAGTAGTTCAGTAGTTTATTGCCTCACCTCATCGCCTTATCGCCTCATCGCCTATAACCTATAGCCTCGCAGAGGCGTCCTGTAGGCACTCCGTGCCGTCCTATAGCCTATGCACACAATGGGTGATGACACCCCAAATGCAGAACTGGTTGTCTGCGGTCACTTTGATCTTCTGAAAATCCTTGTTGTGTGGTATGAGCCACGCACATTGGTTTTTCGCGTCGAATTGATACTCTTTGATAGTAAACTCGCCGTCTATGCACGCAGCTACATAATTGCCGTTCTGTGCTTCCAGCGAACGGTCAATCACCACGATGTCGCCATCCTGTATGCCTGCTTCCATCATGCTGTTGCCCGAGATGCGGGCGTAGAAGGTGCTTTCAGGATGGCGCACCATCTCTCGTGCGAGATCAATGGTCTCTCCCGCATGGTCTTGCGCAGGGCTTGGAAAACCAGCTTGCAAGCCCTCGGCAATCTCCAATTCAATGCCCATGTTATGGGCGGTACTTATGTCGGTCAGTTTCATAAATCATTCTTTGCGATCACTTTTTCGAACGCTCCGCAAAAGTACAACTTTTTTTTCATATCTCCAAATTCTATTCTCATTATCCATGCCCCTTCGCTTCTACACTTTACGCTCTACACGCAATAAAATCATCACAAAGTGCGATTTTATTTGCATCTATACAAAAAATGTTGTACCTTTGCGGGGTAAAAGTAATTATTAAACACAAAATATCATGAAACACGCATCATTCCTCATCATCCTACTGGCATTGTTGCTTCAGTCGTGCGGTAAGACGGCCCAACTCAGTTACGAACCTTTTACTGGCGAGTTGCGCCATGCTTTTGGTATTTCTACCAACACCCGCACCACTACCCCTATCGTGCTCACTCGCATCACGCTGGGCGACCATATCGGATATGGTGAAGCCGCGCTACCTCCTTATCTCAAGGAGACACAAGAGTCGGTTTGCGCTTTTCTGAAACTGGCTGAACCTGTCATCAACAGTTGCCGCGAACCCCTGAATGTGGATAGTATCATGCAACTCGTCAACGATCTCGCCCCAGGCGATCATGCGGCTAAGGCGAGCATCGACATCGCTTTGCACGACCTCTATGGCAAACTCCATGGACAGCCTCTATGGCAGATGTGGGATATCGATCCAGAGGCTACTCCTTATACCAGTTATACGATCGGCTACGATGCCTGCGATTCGATCGTGCTACTCAAGGTGCGCGAGGCCGATTGGGCGAAGATCCTCAAGGTCAAGCTTGGCCGTGGAGAGACCGAGGACAAGCGTATGATCAGCCTTATTCGTAGTATCAGCGACAAACCAATCTATGTAGATGCTAACCAAGGTTGGCCTACCCCTGAGCATGCGCTGATGATGTGCCAATGGCTCGAAAAGCAAGGCGTGGTGATGATCGAGCAACCTATGCCCAAACATATGAACGACGAGCATGCTTGGCTCTGCGAGCGAGTGGACGTGCCTATTCTCGCCGACGAGGCATGCCAGACTTATGACGATGTGGCGGGATTGCAACCTTATTACGATGGTATCAATATCAAACTCATGAAGTGTGGCGGCGTGGCTGAGGCACGCAAGATGATTAGCTTGGCGCGCGAACTAGGTATGCAGGTGATGATAGGTTGTATGACCGAGACTAGTGCGGGTATTTCGGCGGCGGCAACGCTGAGTCCGCTGGTGGATTATGCCGATCTGGATGGGCATGTGCTGTTGGGCAATGACCCATACGAAGGTATTCAACTCGTTAATGGCAAACTGACATTAGTTAACAAACCTGGCACTGGTGTCACTCCCCGCTAACACCTCGCCTCTACACTTTACACTTTACACATTACACATTAACCAATGAAACATCTCATCCTTCTCTTCGCCCTGATGGCATCCGTATGCCTCGCCCATAGCACCGAGTATGTCGTTAATCATTGCCCCGTTACTCCCGTACGCGAGGAGCCATCCCATGCTGCGGAGCAAGCTACCCAACTGCTTTTTGGCGAAGTGTGCGAAGTGCTGCAACGCCAGTCCAGCTGGACTCAGATACGCTCCACCATGGACGGACAAGTAGGCTGGGTTAGCCCTGGGATGCTGACGCCTATTGATCACAAGGAGGCCATGAAGCTATTGGGCGACGGACCTGAGGCGCTTGCCATAGGCGTGGTGGCTAAGCCTACGGCTGTGGCTACAGTTCGAGATACCGGCGAGAAACTGATGCTCACCATGGGCACACGATTGCCAAACTATAAAAAAGGCACTTTCGAATTGCTAGGAAAGAAGTATAAGATTAATCCTCGTTGTGTGTATGAGGTGGATGATGAGGGCTTAGAGGTTCAAGGCGAGGATCTGGTGCGTGTGGCACGAATGCTGCTGAATGTGTCCTACCTATGGGGTGGAAAGAATATGATGGGCTACGACTGCTCTGGCTTCACGCAGACCGTTTACAGTGTGTTTGGCATCAACCTGCTTCGCAATGCGCGCGAACAGGTCACCCAAGGCGAAGTAGTGCCTTCCTTGGCTGAATCACGCCCTGGCGACTTGGTGTTCTTCAACCATGCAGATGTCAATCCTGAGGCTACGCGCATCACGCATGTGGGTATGCTGATCAGTCCTACGAAGGTCATCCATTGTGCTGGCTATGTACATATCAACGAGATCGACGAGATGGGTATCCGCCTCGCCAATGGCAAACGCACGCACCATCTCGCGCAGATCAAGCGATATGTGAAGTGATGAATCATGAGGATGAGTATCAAATTAATATACTAAGATCATGAAGAAGACATTACTACTATTAGCACTGGTGGCAATCTATACGAGTCTTTTTGTCAGCTGCGATACGATAAATATTGGCAATAGCGATTTTATTGGTGAATACGAAATGACTACCGAAGTCGTTACCGTTTATGGTGATGCAGAATTTGACGACAATCCTACAGTTACAAGAGATTAGTGATATGAAACAAATCTTTACACTTCTCCTTGCGCTTGCGGCAACCTCTGTCCTGTGGGCAGAAGGTGATAAGTTCGTAGTCGATGGTCTAGAGTATGAGATGTGGGAATACGATTCTTACACGATAGAGACGATTTCTCCAGTTCCCTATGCTTGGGAAGAATACACATTGCCTAATATGGTATTTGTGACCGGATCTAGGCGCGATATCTCGGTAGCAAATATTCCTGCTACAGTAATATATAATGGTGTAACGCATAATGTGATAGGCATCCGTCGCTATGCGTTTAGTGGGTGCTATAATCTCAGAGCGGTGACTATTCCAGAATCTGTGGTATCCATTTCCCCATCCGCTTTTAACAATTCTCTACTATATGAAGACGAACGGAATTGGCATGATGATGTGTTGTATCTGGATAATTGTATCATCGATTGTAGAGATTCGCGTAAAATTGACCATGTAGCAAGAGGAAAAATACGACTGATTGCTTATGACGCATTTACAGATTGTAAGGATTTCCGGCTCCTAGTTGTGAAGAATACCGACTTTCTTGCTAGTACAGATTGTTTTCCAGAGGAGGTAAATGAAGATATATGCGAATTATCACCAGCCTATTACTCCCCCATAACTAGTATATTGCCAGCAGATACCGTCATCGATGGATTAATAATACAGGGAACTACACTAGTAGCAACAACCAACAAGGCAACAATTACCTCGATTACAGTACCAGACTATATTGATACCATAGGCTACGGCGCCTTAGACTACTGCCGAGCGTTGGAATCAATAACTATCCCCAGCAGCGTAAAATTTGTTGCCTACAATGCATTTGAAGGTTGTGATAACTTAAGATCTATCACAGTGGAAGATGGCAATAGCGTATATGATAGTCGCGATAATTGCAATGCAATCAATGAAACGAAGACCAACACCATGATGTTTGCTTGCAAAGTCACTACCATTCCCACTAGCATCACGAGTATAGGGGATTACGCCTTTGCCAAGAAAGAATTACGAGAATATCTCATCCTTCCGGACCACATCACGAGCATAGGAAATGCTGCATTCGAAGGGTGTGAAAATTTGAGATTTGTGCAAATAGGTAGTGCTGTGGAATTTATAGGATATGATGCATTTAAAGATTGTATATCCCTTGAAGCAGTAGTGATCCCAGACAATGTGATGCAAATAGGAGAGAATGCATTTCTGAATACGGCTATCTTCAACAATGATTACAATTGGCAGAATGATGTGTTGTATATAGGTAATTGTGCGGTGGATTCTAAATGGAGGATTATGGGTAGTTGCTACATTAAACCAGGCACTAGATTGATTGCTGATTGGTTATTTCATTTTAGTAATATTACCACAATTTTACTTCCGTATAACATAACGAACATTGGATATGCTGCTTTTCAGGAATGCGAACATCTGGAATCGATTTTTTATACAGGCACAATGGCCCAATGGGAAGAGATTAGTCTAGGCAAAGATTGGAATAAGAATTGCCCCGCCCAAGTAGTGCACTGCTCCGATGGCAAAGTGAAAATACAATAGGGTGCTCCTGCCCCTCCCCTTACACTGAGCGGAAAGAGGTGTCTGGATCGGATTTTGCTGAGGATAGTATGTTTTACAGCATGTTTCGACTAAGAGTGTTGGTTTTTCAGAAAATAAATAGTAACTTTGCGGGCGAAATGAATAAATGAACCCATCTAAAGATGGCGTCAAATAAGCGTCCTTTTGTTTGCTACTGCCTAGAGGCACAGACAAGGGGACGACCTAAAGAAGCTAACAAACCAAAAAACACAATGTTATGATGAAAAAACACACACAGAAGGGCCTTCGTGGTCTGCTCGTGACATTCACCGTCTGTGTAATGTCATTGGTTAGCGTCACAGCCATGGCAGCACCTGTATCGATTACAGGTAAAGTGGTGGATGCTAACGGAGAACCCCTAATTGGAGCAAGCGTGGTAGAATCAGGAACATCAAATGGTAGTGTGACCGATTTTGATGGTATCTTTGTACTGTCCGTAGAAAAGGACGCTTTGTTGCTCGTTTCTTATGTAGGTTATCAATCGCAAGAAGTTCGCGCAGCTGCGGACATGGTGATCACGCTTCGCGAGGACCAAGAGCTACTAGAAGAAGTGGTGGTGATTGGTTATGGTACGCAGAAGCGCCGTGATGTGACTACCTCTATCTCGTCGGTGGACACCGAGGACTTGGAGAAGCGTCCTATCACCTCCGCGGCTCAAGCTATGCAGGGTAAGGCTGCGGGTGTGACCGTAGTGAAGCCTAGTGGTCAGCCTGGTGCAGGCATGGTAGTTCGCGTGCGCGGTACAACCTCAATGAACGGTAGCAACGACCCACTCTATGTAGTGGATGGAGTGCCTATGACCGATATTGACTTCCTTGCGCCTAACGACATCGAGACAATGCAAATCCTCAAGGACGCGTCTTCAGCGGCTATCTACGGTTCGCGTGCTGCCAATGGTGTGATCATGATCACCACCAAGGCCGGTGCTGCTAGCAAGGAGAAGATCAATGTGACCTTCTCGATGTACGGCGGTTGGACCCAAGTGGCAAAACGCATGGAGAGTCTGAACTATGAGCAATACCGCGAGTACCTGAATGATTTGGGCTCGAATGTAGTGCTGCCAGACGGCTTGAAGGACGAGACCAATTGGTTTGACGAGACCTATAAGACGGGTTCTACACAGAACTACCAACTCTCCGTCAGCGGCGGTACGGATCGCGTCAACTACTATATGTCGGGTGGTTATACCAATGAGCAAGGTATCGTGCCTACTACCAAGTACCAACGCTATAACTTCCGCACCTCATTGGATGTAGATGTTACCAAGTGGCTCAATATCGGCACCAATGTGGCATATGGCTACAGCGAGAACCAAGGTACTATCTCTTCGGGTACGGGTGCTAACCGTGGTGGTCTGGTATTGTCTGTGATCAATACCCCAACCTATGCGCCTATCTATGACCCAGAGAATCCTGATTACTACTACACCAACTTCTATGGTGTGAGCAATATCACCCACCCATTGGAGAATATCGAGCGTTACAAGAACCAATATAGCAAGCAACACCGTTTGCTCGCTACTGGTAAGGGTATTGTTACGCTATACGATACCAAGAAATTTGACCGTGGTGACAACTTCAACCATTCGTTGAAATTCACTACCACCTTCACCGAGGACCTGAGAATGAACAACTCTACCTCTTTCCTCGACCCACACAAGACCTCATGGGGCCGCAACCAATATGGTGAGGGTAGCGATACACGCAGCACCGACCTCGTGACCGTATGGGATAATGTGCTGAACTATACTACTAGCATGAATGGTCATAACCTCGATCTGATGTTGGGTAGTTCTTATACCCACTCTATGTGGACACAATCCTATATCGCAGGTAGCCACTATGCAGATGGTACGATTCAGACACTGAATGCAGCCAATAAGATTGACCCAGGAACTACTGGCACCAGCGCCAGCGAGTGGGCAATCATGTCTGGTTTCGCACGCATCAGCTATAACTATGATTCTCGTTATCTGATTTCTGCTAACTTCCGTGCCGATGGTTCTTCTCGTTTGGCTCCTGGTCACCGCTGGGCATACTTCCCATCCGTCAGTGCAGCTTGGCGTATCTCTGGCGAGCCATGGATGCAAGATGTCGAGTGGATCGACGACCTCAAGATCCGTGGTGGTTGGGGACAAACCGGCAACCAAGGCGGTATCGGCGACTACGCATATCTCGAGCGCTATAGCATCAACCGTCAAAACTGGTGGGAGACTGGCAAGGAGCACGCTGTGCCTACCTATAGCCAATCATCACTCCGCAATACTGATCTCACATGGGAGCGCACCACACAAACCAATGTCGGTTTGGACTGGACCATGTTCAAGAACCGCTTGAGCGTGAACTTCGACTGGTACTATAAATATACCACCGATATGCTCATGTGGGTATCCTTGCCAGCCGGTTCGGCTGCGGTATCCTCTATCCAGCGTAACGAGGGCGAGATGAGCAATATGGGTGTGGAATTCACCATCACATCGCACAACTTCGTGAAGAAGAACTTCAAGTGGGATACCCAACTCAATATCTCGCACAACAAGAACCGCCTCGAGAAATTGGCTACTAGCCAAGTGTATTACGATGCTAAGGTCACCGATATCTTGGCCGACTACTGCGTGCGTAATACTCCTGGTATGCCTCTTGGTTCGTTCTATGGATACAAGACAGGTGGCGTAGATACAGAGACAGGTGAGCTCATCTACCTCGATACCAATGATGATGGCGAGGTGACCGCTAACGACCGTACCTATATGGGTGATCCTAACCCAGACTTCACCTTCGGTATGACCAACACCTTCCAGTTCTATGGCGTGACGATAAGCTTCCTCTTGCAAGGCTCCTATGGCAACGATGTATTCAATGCTAGCCGTATCGAGACCGAGGGTATGTACGACGCTAAGAACCAATCCACCCGCGTACTCGATAGATGGCGTCGCCCAGGTATGGTGACCAGCATTCCTAAGGCAGGTTTCGATATGAAGGTCAGCGACTACTTCGTTGAGGATGGTAGCTATATCCGCCTCAAAGACCTCACCATCGGTTACGAGTTCTCAGGTAACTGGATGAAGAAGATTGGTATGACTCGTCTCCAACCTTATTTCTCGGCTCAAAACCTCTTTACTTTGACCAAGTACCTAGGTATGGACCCAGAGGTGAACCAATATGGTAACTCAGGTACAGTGCAAGGTTTGGATTATGGTACCTATCCACAGACCCGTAGTTTCGTCTTGGGTGTAAACATCGCATTTTAATGGTTGAACGAATATTAACAGAACGATTATGAAAAAGTATATATATATAATAGGTGTAGCCTTGGGCGTTGCCCTTGTGTCTTGCGACTTGAATATGGCGCCGATTTCTGATCAATCGGAACTCAATTTGGGCGCATCTACCGAAGATGATACAGTCCGTATCAAATTTAAAGATCGTGAAGCCATAATGGGCGTGTACGAGAACCTGTACAAGATTATGTATGATCGTCAAGAGCACTGGTATTTGGATTATCTGCTCTTCGGCGAAGCGCGTGCCGATAATGCATACGCTGGTACAACAGGCGCTGAGGTAGTTCCTGTAGAAACCAACGCATTGGATGCTTCTAACCCAGATATTGCCCGCGATTGGGATCGCTATTTGGAGGATATTGCGCAAGCTAATGTGGTCATCTCCAATATTGACCAAGTGCCAGATCCTACTTTCTCCCAAGCAGAGCGTGAGCAATGGAAAGCGGAGGCAAAGATCTTCCGTGGTATGATGCTATTCGACTTGGCTCACTGGTTTGGTAATATCCCATTGAACCTCTCAGAGGCTCCAGATATCACCGCTGACAACATCGAGGAGGTATATCCTATCTATTTCCCAATGCCTGTAACCCAAGACTCTGCTTACAAGCAAGTGATTAAGGATTTGACCGAAGCCATTCCTTATGCTCCTGCGCTCGATCCTAACGACAAACGCGTGCTGAGCAAGACTGTAGCATATGCATTGCTAGCCAAACTATATGCAGAGTTAGGCGAATGGGACAAGGTGATTGAGTATAGCGACATGGTGTTTGCGGACGGTATCGCTTTGGCTGACAACTATGCCGATCTCTGGAAATACGATGAGACATCGAGGGAGACTATGCGCAACAATAAAGAGACTATCCTTGAGGCACAATATATAGCAGAAGGCAACTGGGTGACTTGGATGTTCGGTCGCAACTTGTCTAACTGGGAGGAGTCTTTCACATGGGCTAAGTGGATCACTCCTAGCCGCGACTTGATTCGCACTTTCGAGAAAGAGGGTGACACCGTGCGTTGCAACCAAACCATCGTATATTATGAGTGCGCATGGAGCAACTACTATCCAGCAGACAACTATCCATTTATGTACAAATGTCGTTCGGCATACAACAGCGTGATCAAACTGCGTGGTGCAGACATCTGGTTGCTCAAGGCTGAGGCATTGGCGCATAAGGGCGACTTGAGTGGTGCTGTATCATTGGTAAACACCATTCGTAAGCGTGCGAAATTGGCTGACCTGCCTGCATCTGCAATGGGTAGCCAAGAGGCTGTGCTGGATGCTATCTTGCACGAGCGCCGTCTGGAGTTGGCACTCGAGGGACATCGCCTCTTCGACCTCATCCGCTTTGGCAAACTGCTTGAAGTGATGAACGGTATTAACCTGCGCGACGAGGGTCGTCTGCCACAGGCTCGTCCATTCGTGGAGGCACACAAACTCATGCCTATCCCACAAACCGCATTGGACAAGAACTCTAACCTCGTTCAAAATGATGGCTATTAATATTAATCTGCAAATAATCAATATATTATGAAACGTATATTTCAAGTCCTATTCCTTGCGTTGATCGCAATAGGCTATACCGCTTGTCAGCCCGACTCCTTCCGTGAGGTGTATCCTGCGGGTGACCCTCAGTTGCAGGCAACGATGCTGACTCAGGAGGTGAATTTTGGTAGTGATAGCGTCACTTTCGAAGTGACTATTTCCGAGAAAGAGACTCCACTTTCCACCCTGGCCATCAAGGTCATTGTGGGTATCAATGTCATTGCTAACGAAGAGGTTCGTACACCGGGTTTAGAGTATAAAAACACCTTCACCTATGCCGTACCATTTGGTCCTAACATGCCAGAGGGCGAGGCCGTGAAGGTATATCTCACCGCTACGAATGTGGAAGGAACCATCAAGAACGTGATTCTAGACCAATGTGTGGGCCATCGTCCAGCTATTGAGACCATGTATGTGATGCCTCCTACCATCAACTACAAGCCACTAGGCAAAGGTAAACAAATGACATGGGACGGCGAGAAGTTCGTGGCATATGACCTGGGATATCCTAAATCCATCGAATGTCTGTTGGCTGTCGTGGGTACCAAGTTCGGTCGCGTGGACTGGACAAAACCTGTATTGGGTATGCTCAATGATAAGCTATCGTTGATCACCGAGGAGCAATTCAACGCCAATGAGGCTAGCTCTATCGTATTGGCGAATGACAATCTTGAGAGCATCGATACCATCACCTTCGATCCATTGACCTTCGAGTTATACTTCAGTGGTAAGGTGGCTCAACCAGTTTCTGCATTGGATGTGAATGCGGATTTGGCAGAGGTGGCAGGCAAGACCTATCGCCACTCCAAGATCTTCTTCGACCCTGCAATAGAAGTAACCATCAATGGTGTGGCTGATATAGCTACAGCTTACAATTTAGACTATATGGAACTCAAGGAAGGCAATGTGGTGAAGTTCTTGGGCGAGAAAGGTATGTACGATGTATATTACATGACCGATCAAGACTATATCGTAGTAGAGCCATTGAGTGATGCTATTTATCCTAATGTAATGTGGATGACGGGTGTAGGCTTCGGTCAGCCAACTATAGCTCCTAAAATCAATACCAGTTGGGGCTTTGATAACCTTGGTCAATACATTGCATGCCGTACTGTGGCACCTAAGGTATATCAATTCACTGCATACCTCAAGAATGGTGTGAACGCCGACTTCGAGACCTACGGTTCGCTCAACTTCAAGTTCTTCCACCAGAAAGGTTGGGGTGGCGAAGAAAAAGGTGGCGACTATGAGCAAATTGGTTTGAATATCAAGGGTGTAGGTTCTGAGGGCTTGACCAAGGTGAATGGTGATACGGGTGCGGAAGCTGGTAACTGGATTGCTAATACCCAAGAGGAGTTTGAGGGTATCTACCGCATCACCCTTGACCAAAACAAGTATACCACTACTTACGAGAAAATTCGATAAAACACTACAATAATGAAGCAAGTGAATAATCTGTTATTTATAGGTATTGCGGCCGCATTGCTCGGCTGCAATACCCCCGTTGACAATCCTAATGACGATCCTACCACTGACCCTACTCCCGTGCGTGATGTGATGACCTATGTCACCACCGCAGACGGTACGATGGGCTTCGTAGCAGTAGGCAAGGATTATATCGAAGGCCTCAATATGTCGCCAGAGCGTACACTGAAACTCAATCCTAAAGTTCGCTACCAAGAGTTTGAAGGTTTTGGTGCGGCTATCACAGGTGCTGCGGCCTTCAACCTCATGCAGATGCCAGCTGAGCGTCGTCAGAAGTTGCTCATAGAGACCTTCTCGCACGACAAGGGTATGGGCTACGGCTATGTGCGCGTGCCTATCGGCGGTAGCGACTTCAACTCGCGCAGCAACTACGACTATACCTGCTGCGATACCAAAGGTATCGAGAACTTTGCACTGACATCCGACGAAGTGGATTATATCATCCCTGTGCTGAAGGAAATCTTGGCCATCAACCCTGATCTGAAAGTAATGGGTACACCTTGGAGTTGCCCAATTTGGATGAAGGTGGACGATATCCATAGCAAAGCACCTTATACGGGTGCTAACAAATGGGTAGGTGGTTATCTCAATCCTGACTACTATCAAGATTATGCGATGTACTTCGTGAAGTGGATCAAGGCCTTTGAGGCAGAGGGTATCCGCATCACTAGCGTGACGCCACAAAACGAGCCACTCAACTGGGGTAACTCCATGTCCCTCTACATGCCTTGGGATCAGGAGCGCGACTTCATCAAGTTGGCTCTCGGCCCTGTGTTCAAACGCGAGGGTATCCAAGCTAAGATCATCTGCTTTGACCACAACTACAACTACGATGGCAAAAAGGACCAACTGCAATACCCTATCAAGATCTATGCGGATGCCGAGGCTAGCCAATATATCGATGGTGCGGCTTATCACAGCTATGGTGGTAGCCCAGTAGAATTGGATAATATCCACAAGCAGGCTCCCGACAAGAACCTCTACTTCACCGAGCAATCCATCGGTACATGGAACTACCAGAGCTTTGGTCAATCGCTCATGTCTGAGATGAAGAACACCTGTATCGGTACCGTCACACGCTGGTGCAAGGCGGTCATCGTATGGAACTTCATGCTCGACGAGAAGGGCGGCCCTCACGGTGGTCCTGGAGCATGCGCTACTTGCTACGGTTCGGTGGACATCTCTTCCAAGGACTATACCACCCTCACCAAGCGTAGCCACTACTACGTGATTGGTCACCTGAGCAAGGCGCTCAAGCCGGGTTCTACCCGCATTGGTGTATCGGGCTATATGCCTACTGGTCTGTCGGCCGTAGCATCGGAGAACCCTGATGGTACCTATGGTTTGGTACTCCTGAACGAGAATGCGCAAGGTATGTCCTTTATCATCGAGCATGGTGGCAAGCACTTCGAGATCCAATTGCCTGCCGAGAGTGTCACCTCTTGTGTGTTGTAGGATGTTGTAGAATGGTATGAGAAAGTTTTTGCGAATATATCTGTTCTCAGCTTTTCTGTTGGCGTCTGGCATGCTACTAAGTGCGTGCCAGTCGGCAGCAGACCAGCGCGTATGCTTCTTCGGCTCGTCGGTATGTCGCGGTGTGGGTGCTGATGCGCTCCATGGTTATGCGGCGCAAGTGACCGAAGCTTTGCCTGCTAGTTGGGAGAGCGTGAATATCTCCATCGATGGCAACTGCACCTACGACCTCTTTGCTCGCTTTGACCGCGATATGACTCCCGTGGAGGCCAAGTATGTGGTCATCGGCATCAGTCTTGGCAACGAGGGTGTGCACGAGCATGGCGCACGCGCCGTCTTGTCCTATCG
Organism: Paludibacteraceae bacterium; assembly: GCA_045532735.1. Lineage (GTDB taxonomy): Bacteria > Bacteroidota > Bacteroidia > Bacteroidales > Paludibacteraceae > Colicola. Next base: position 39,708 of record JAZSGL010000091.1, read on the forward strand.
CGAGAATATGCCTCGCCTGATTCGTATGCTGCAAGAGCAGGGGAGAACGGTCATAGTCACCAACAACTATCCTCGCGCCGACTTCAACGAGGTGGACTATGAGGACCTATGTGCTGTGAACCTCGAAGTGCAACAATGGAATGTTCCTACCATCAATGTCTTTGGTACGATAGACGATGGCGCAGGTCGCTGGGCAGAGCATATGTGGAATGGTTCGGACATCTATCATCCCAACCAAGTGGGACACGAGGCCATGGCTTCGGCTTTCCCGCTCACCATCTGGGAGGCACTGCAAGCCGGCAAACCATTGCCCGAGTATATCCCTACGCAGGGCGATGACAACGGTGTGGAGTGCCTGAGCTTCGTGCCAGAGGGACAAGTGCAGTCCTATACCCTGAGCTATATCAGCGCAGATACTACCTATACCGAAGTATATTCGGCAGCCCAGAAGAAATTATGGCTGTACGCCAACGGACAACAGGTATCTGTGACCGAAGGAATAGATAAGACAATCGGTACGATCACCATTCATGGCAGCAATATCCACCAACTCCTCTTCTACCGTGCGGCGATGACCCCTCGAGAGGTGCGCGCGCTGGCTCGTGGCCAGATGCTCCGCTCTAGTTTGGAGATATACTGTCCACTATTGGGTGGCGATGCGACCAATTATGCACAAACAATGAATTGTGTGGCAATTCACAATAAATAACCAAATTATTAACCAATTTAAATTAATGTATTATGAAAAAGATTTTTTCTCTTTTCGTTGCTTTGACAGCTATGGTGGCTGTTAATGCGGCTGACTACTACCTCGTAGGTGGTTTTTGTGGATGGAATACAGGTAATGCTGTGAAATTCACTGAAGTATCTGCTGGTAATTATGAGGTGATCATCGAGGATCTCTCTGGCGAAGGTAAAGTATTGGGTACTACAGACGGTTGGTTGCCTCAATACGGTGTTATTGGTGACAACAATGTTGTAACCATCGGTGGTCCTGCTTGTGTTCTTACTGCTAAACACGCAGATTCTGATCCAGAGCCAGGTAACATCAAATTTGGAGATAAAGATGGTTTTGGCTACAAGAACGCTAAATTGGCGTTGAAGGTAACAGGCGACCAAATAACCATCACTTTCGTTTCTGGTGATGAGTATGACCTCAGCGCAAAACCAGATACCTATCAAATCGTAGGTGCGTTCACCAACAACTGGAACACCGCTGATGCTATCCAATTTGAGGAGGTTGATGGCGTTTTGACCGCTAATGTACCTGACTTGAGCGGTACCTTCAAGATCATCAAGAACCGCGTTTGGGACGAGCAATGGGGTACCAACCGTGAGACTAACGCTGGTCTCGTAATGGGCGTTCCTTATGTAATGAGCGGAAAACTAGATGGTGCTGATCCTGGAAACTTGGCATTGGCTAACCCATTCGGTAGCTATACCAACGCTACTCTTACCCTTAAGAAAGAAGCTAATGGCGATATGGTATTGACACTCGTTTCTGGTACATTCCAATTGATGCAAGCTGATTGGCACCTCCCAGGTACAAAACTCGGATGGAACTGCGATGCAGATCAACGCTTCGAGAAAATTGATGACAACACCTATGAGTTGTTGGCTGCTGAGTTTGGTGCAGATTTCAAGGTTGTTTATGGCAACTGGGCTGTAGAGTTTGGTGCTCCTAGCGAGGATGCAAAGTGGGAGATCAACAAAGAGTACACCTGCGCATTCAAGGGTGGTAATATCCATGCAGTAGATAATGCTGCTGTATTTACCGATTGCACCATCCGCCTTGTAGTGGATTATGAGAACGCAGTGGTTAAGATCACTATCTCTACTGAGACTACTGGTGTTGAGGATGTAGTGGCTCCTACCCAAATCACCAAGGTGATCGAGAATGGTCAAATGTACATCATTCGTGATGGCGTACGCTACAACGCATTGGGCGCAGTAGTGAAATAATCCATCCCTATCTATAGTGTAGAGCGGCTGATTACCGCTCTACATTTCTAATATTTATCCATTAATTACTATGAAGAAACTACTATCATTCTGTTTTGTCCTCTCTATGGTATGTTTGCCTATGATGGGACAAGTGTATTTGGACGCCAAGGCGCCCATCGAAGATCGTATCGAGGATGCACTCTCTCGCATGACCCTGCGAGAGAAGATTGCCGTTATCCACGCACAGTCTAAATTCTCCTCACCCGGCGTAGCACGCCTAGGTATCCCAGGCATCTGGTGCACCGACGGCCCTCACGGTATTCGCCCCGAAGTACTCTGGGACGAGTGGAACCAAGCCGGCTGGACCAACGACTCCTGTATCGCTTTCCCAGCCCTCACCTGCTTGGCAGCTACATGGAATACCGACATGTCCTACCTCTATGGTGTGAGCATCGGTGAGGAGGCACGCTATCGTAATAAGGATGTGCTACTCGGCCCTGGCGTGAATATCTACCGTACGCCGCTCAATGGTCGCAACTTCGAGTATATGGGCGAAGACCCATGCTTGGCATCTAAGATGGTGGTACCATATGTGAAAGGCGTGCAGGAGCAAGGCGTGGCTACATGTGTCAAGCACTATGCGCTCAACAACCAAGAGGTGGATCGTCACTGGGTCAATGTCAACCTCTCCGACCGTGCCCTCTACGAGATCTATCTGCCTGCTTTCCGCGCGGCGATGCAAGAGGGTGGCTCATGGTCTATCATGGGTGCGTATAACCTCTACAAGGGCCAATATGCTTGCCACAACACCATCCTGCTGCAAGACATCTTGCGCAAGGAATGGGGAAGCGATGCGGCTGTGATCTCCGACTGGGGTGGCGCAATGAACACCGAGCAAGCTATCACCAACGGACTTGACCTCGAGTTCGGTACCTGGACCGACGGCCTCTCCGACGGCGCATCTAGCGCATACGATATCTACCACTTGGCTTTGCCTTATCTGCGCAAGATTCAGAGTGGCGAAGTGGGTACTCAGGAATTGGATGAGAAGGTTCGCAATGTCTTGCGCCTCATCTTCCGCACATCAATGAATCCTAACAAGGCCTTTGGTGCGATGTGTTCCGAGGCACATAGTGCTGCGGCACGCAAGATTGCGGGCGAAGGTATGGTGCTATTGCGCAACGCGAATCAGACATTGCCTATTGAACTCAAGGAGCGTCCTACTATCCTCGTCGTGGGCGAGAACGCCATCAAGATGATGACCGTAGGTGGTGGTTCATCTTCGCTCAAGGCTAAATATGAGATATCTCCATTGCAAGGTATTCAGGAGCGTGCTAAGGGATTGGCTGAGGTGAAGTATGTGCGCGGATATGTGGGCGATGTAGGTGGCGAATATAATGGCGTAACTACGGGCCAATCATTGCAAGACGACCGCACCGTAGAGCAACTCACGGCAGAGGCATTAGAGGCAGCTAAAAGCGCCGATTATGTCATTTTTGTGGGCGGTATGAACAAGGCGCACAACCAAGACTGCGAGGATGGCGACCGCTTGCATTACGAGTTGCCATATGGTCAAGACCAACTCATCTCTGCGTTGGCTGAGGTCAACGACAAGGTGGTATTCGTGTCCATCTCGGGTAACGCACATGGCATGCCATGGAGCGAGGAGGTAGGAGCTATCCTGCAAGCTTGGTATAGCGGTTCGGAGACGGGTCATGCCGTGGCTGATGTGCTGTTTGGCGATGTCAATCCTTCTGGAAAGTTGCCATACACTATCCAACCTACTTTAGCAGATTATCCTGCGCACCAATACGGCGAGATTGCCTACCCTGGTGTGGACAAACAGGTGTATTACAAGGAAGATATCTTCGTAGGCTATCGTTATGCAGATTTGTATGGTACCCGCCGTCCAATCAAGTATGTATGCCAAGGCGAGCAATATACCATCAATCCTCCTAAGAGAAAAGCGCTGTACCCATTTGGTTTTGGCTTGAGTTATACCACCTTTGAGTATGGCAAGGCTACTCTTAATGGCAATCAGATCACGGTAGCGGTCACCAATACGGGCAATCGTGCGGGTCAAGAGGTGGTGCAACTCTATGTGACCGACTCTAAGGCATCCGTTGTTCGTCCTAAGAAGGAGTTGAAGGGCTTCTGCAAGCTGGCATTAGAGCCAGGCGAGACCAAGGAGGTTAGCTTCACGATCACGCCAGATATGCTCTCCTATTTTGATGCAGATGCACATGAGTGGGTAGCCGAGGCAGGAGAATTCGTATTGCATATCGCTAGCAGCAGCGCGAATATCCATTCGTCGGTGAAATATGTGTACGGCAAATAGTTGAATACATCTTTACAAGCTACACTTTATATCAAAAAAATCGCTCCCAGTGGGCGATTTTTTTGTATATGTCGGAAAAAAGTAGTATTTTTGCTGCGAATTAATCCTAATACATCATTATCATGAAGCAGATAATAGCTCTCATCTTTGCCTTTGTGGCAACAGCCAGCGCGTGGGCGTATGACTTTCAATATAAGGAAATCTACTATACCTACACCAGCAAAACTCCTCCATACACACTTGAGATCAATAGTGCCAATCGATCCATCGAAAGTATGGCTATTCCCCAGCAATTGTTGGTAAATGGTACCAACTATTATGTTACAAGCATCGGAGAGGCAGCTTTCTCGCATTGCCACCATCTACAATCCATCACCATCCCTACGAGCGTGGAGCGAATCGGCACATGGGCTTTTTATGGGTGTGAGCATCTAAAAGAAATCAAGTACCTCGGCACAAAAGAACAGTGGGAGGAAGTCGCATTAGATGAATTTTGGAACGAACGCACTCCTGCCATTGTGGTATGCACCGATGGCAATATAGACCCATCAGCAAGCGAGGATGAAACATCATCCTATAGCCTAGCAGATACTGATTTCTTGTTCGAAGAGGAGATAGATCTAGCGCCAATTCCTCTAGAAGCTCCAGTAGAGGAAGAAGAAGTAATCTTCATGGTTGTAGAGACTATGCCTGAGTTTCCTGGTGGTCAACAAGCCCTCTTCAAGTATCTTGAGGAGGAGAAGAAGTACCCCCTGATCGCAAAAGAGAATGGCATCCAAGGTCGTGTGATCTGCCAATTTGTGGTAAACAAAGACGGTAGTATCGTAGATGTAATAGCCATTCGTTCTTCTGGTGAGCCATCATTGGACAAAGAAGCTATTCGCGTGATCAAGGCCATGCCCAAATGGAAACCGGGCATACAGCGTGGTAAACCCGTCCGCGTGAAATACACGGTGCCTGTGAATTTCCGTTTGCAATAGGTCTATCCATAGGTGATATATCTGTTGGCACCATGCGTTGTTTCCTCCTCGTCGCGCCAGGATGTTCTTATCTCCCTTCGGTCGAACGATCGCTTCGCGTACGATTGGCGCGAAAGTTGTTTAAGTTGTCGTTATTATCAATCATTCTAGTATAATACAAAAATATCTTATAATTTTGCAGTCAATTACAGCTTTCACCATCCATGCAAGACATCACCTACACATACCATACCTCTCACGCTGACGTCACCATCCGTGGATTCATCGCTTCGCTGCTCTTGCAGGGCGATCAATGGGATATCCGCCAACTAGAAGCCGACATTCGCGACTACCATCACCAGCAATACGAGCGTATTCATCCCATCATTGCGCTGCGGCAGGAGCTGCAATGGTGGTACGACTTTGTGGATGACGAACTGCTCTATGATTTTCCCCTACGCGACGAACTAGCCAATGCCGGCCTCATCTATCTGCATGCTCAAGCTAATCAGCATATTACACCCTTGTCAGATGCCGATAAGCTGGCCACCGAGATGGAGATCTATATCGACGATACGCATTATTTCTACAAACTCGATGATGCACTTGCTCTATTTGAGCAGGGCAGTGGGGCAGCCCCCACGATGCTACTCAAGGGGTTCCCAGCGCAGCTGCTCACCTATGCCGCCTGCACGACCATGGATACCTATATCCGTCAGGACTATATAGCAGATCCTGTGACATGGGTGGATAATATGATAGGTTGGCTACAGTCACCCGCAGCCATAACGGTGCAACATCTGCAGTTCGACCTGCCCGACGTCTATTCGCTCTATGAGTCCTATGTGGCAGATGCCCGAGCAAGACGAGAGGCGGAAAACCGTAGGCGTTATGAGAGTGGCGAACCACAGAAGCGGTATTTTATGACCCACTTGCTCCAGCAGACCCAAGAAGACTGCCAGGAGGCCCAGCAGGTTTTGTCTGTTATTCTCAACCCGATGCAATATGCTGCCCTGCTGCGATATATGGCGCAGGTGCAACAGTATATCCGCGATCATACGCAAACCAAACGCAAAGTGCGTTCCGATAAGCTGAGCCAGTATTATACGATATTCTCCAACTATCCACATCATATGATCACCCGTCGCTTGCACGAGGCGGCTATGCATCCCACCGAGCCCGCGGCCGCGCTGGCGAAAGTCGTAAAGCAACTGCAAGCTAAAAAGAGGCTAGGGGATATTCGCCCACACAGTCATTTCATAGCGGTGGTGAACAAGACATTTGGTACATCCATCAAGCTGGATAGTTTCTCTAAGCATTTTCGGTGATAAAGGCGGGATCATCCCCCGCCTTTCATATGTTTAGATATATAGTAACCACGGATGGATACCTTACCTCCTGGTTTGTCGCGTTGCGCTAGATACTCTTGCTCTAGCGCTAGCCACTCAGGCGAACCTTTGACTAACGCATTATACGCCTTTGAGGCGGCGGACAAGCGCAAAGTGCCTGCTTTCTCCGCAGGAGACTGCGGATTCTTCTTGTAATCACGTGGATGATTCTTATGAGCGGTGTACTGTGTACCATAGCGCTCCATGAGCCACCAATCGGCTCCTCCAAAGAGTTTACCTACTGCCTTTAGCAGCGGTGCTGATAATTTAATAATTGCCATCGTAATAATTTTTAAGGGACCTATATACTTGTAGACACTTGTTATTGTAATGATTATTCTTTTGTCTTGCCCACCAATGTAGCTTGCTGCATTCATTTGGGCAGCAAAAGAAGTTTCCTTGAATTGACGATAATTGACATCCAAATTGATTTTAATTGTCGTAAAAATAAAAATCAGTGTCAACTCGTATATAGTTCCCGTAATTTTTAATAATATTTTACAATTTTGTCTAATTTTTGGATAGCACTATCCCTTTCCCCGCCGTTTACGGGTTCTTGACGGGTTCATAACGGGTTGATAAGCGCACATCACAATCACATCTAGGGCACTTCTATATCCTATCTTTGTTTCACTCACGGCGTACTTGCCGTGTCATTCCTTTAGCGCGAGATGTATTGTTTCTCGCGCTGATGTTGTTGATTTAAGTTGTTTGAGTTGTTGTAAATTATTTTTCCTTGTCGCGCCAGGAAGTTGATTGGCGCGAAAGTTGTTTAAGTTGTCGTTATTATAAATAATTCTAGTTGTTTCGGTTGTAGTGTCAGCTCGTATATTGTGCCCTAAAAATTTAATCAGGAACTTCGGGAATTTCAGGAAAATTAGGAATTTCGAAATTCCTTAAATTCCCGAAATTCCTTAAATTCCTTTATGCTAGACGCAACGAATTCTTCTGATAAAAACCATGTGCAATATGCTGAATATCATTAGATTGTGTGTATTTTGTCAACCAATTATTCATCGTTTTTACGCTCACTCCAAGGACCTTCGCTTGCTCAATGGCGTCTTGCTTCGTAAAGTCCGTGGGAAGCATTTGGAAGAATTGCTTTTGCAACATATTTCCCCCTATCTCACCCATTGGAGTGGGCTTCAATTCGGGCATCATCTGGAATACCATCGCCGCGTGCATCAGCAGTTTGTGACCAATGAGGAGTATCGTCTGAAAATCCTCCTCCGAGCAAACGACTCGTTCGGGCAGCGGCTTGGTCATATCTAGTCGTAATCCTGTGAGGATCATACCTATACGCTTCATGATCACGGGCATACGCTTGAGCGAGGCGTCAAACAGTCCGCCTAGCTCCTGGCTATAGGTGTCATACTCGCTGCGGAACATACGTTTGATGGTCTTGAGTTGGGCATCCGTGAAGTAGAAGTAGCACGCATGTCCTGCCTCCTCCATCCATAGATAGCGGTCGCCAAGTTCGGTGGCAAGACGGTCGTAGAGGATTGCTTCGCGAGGGGTATTACCCTCCGTATCTGTGTCCCACACCTGGTCATCGAAGTCCATACGACTATTGACTACATAGCAGCCAAAGCGGGACATCAGTCCATTCTCGCGGTTGCGCAAGAGGGGAGCTACTTGGTTAGGCGTACCCGATAGGAGCATGGCGATACGCGGGTAGCGAATCTCGATAAACTCGTTGTTCTGGCGGCGAAGTTGGCTGACCGTTTCGTGCTCGAATATACAGCGAACGATGTCGCCAAACTGACCGTAAGCGGCTCTGAGTGTTTGGGTTAGGGTGTCCATCTCCGTTGCGAAGACGATGCCGCGACCGTCGTACTCGTCCATCATCTTCATCAGGGCAGAGGCCGACGAGTTGGCGGGGATATACACCTGTTTGCCGTTCTTTCCCTCAATGGCCTGCAGCAACAGCCGACCGTAGTTCATGATGCCTTTGCCCGAGGCAGCAGGGGCAACAATCATGGTCAGCAGTTCGGGGCAGTAGGTGTGATGAGGGCGCCCGTGGAGCATGCGCATGGCAGGTACAGCGTAGCCGCAATTGGTTAATACAGAGAGCAATAGCATGTCGCGTGTCTCACCTACGGGAGCCACGGAGATAGCTCTTTCAATAAAAGATGGTAGTTGATTAGGTTGTAGGTTTGGGGTGATGAGAAGGTCATCCTTCTCTGGAATTAATGTACTTTTTTCCATTGTGTAATGGGGTTTAGGGTTATTTAATTATATAAGGTGTACCTCTTAATAGATACACTGGAGGATCTACAATTTTTGGATTGCAACACAATCAAAATCGACTGCAAAATTACTGCTAAAATTTCTTTTCGCAATGCTTGCCACGCATTATAGGATATCCATTTTTATAAGTCGTAGATAACCAATAATTTGCCCAACCATTAGGTATCTTATAAATCGGATATAAATGCTTATAAATCGGATATGAGATTTGGCGGTGTAGGGTAGTGTAGGATGGTTTAGAGTGGTGTAGTATGGTGTAGTATGGTGTAGAGTGGTTTTGAGTTTGCCCATCAATGCAAGTTTTTGCATTCTTTTGGGCAAAAACAAAAGTTAATCTATGAATTGACGATAATTGACAACCTAATTGACAATAATTGTCTTTAAAAATTAATTCTCGATTTTTATTTATTTTTGTAGCTCGGAACGAGCGTATTTTTGTTTCTCTAAAATAATTTTCTACAATTTTGGTTAATTTTTGGATCTCTTCCATCCCTTATTCCCTTAAAAAATCGCATGTTTTTCAGAAAAACCAACAAAATTTATAAATAAATTTGTTTGTTCCGAAAAATTGTATTACCTTTGCTGCAGATTTCCCAAATATGTAACAAAAATGGGAAAAATTACCAATGAAAAATAGCGTTGCAAATACTATTAAACAACTGATTATCAGCAGAGGACGTGCTAAGTTTTGGTTTGTTGATGATTTTGTTGCTATCGGAAGTAATGACTCTGCTCGTAAGGCACTTCAGCAACTGACCAACGAGCAGATGTTGCTCCGTATTTGCCATGGTGTTTATTATTATCCAAAGATAGATCGCGAACTGGGATTAGGTGTCTTAATGCCTTCTAAAGAGAGTACGGCTCTTGCAATAGCCAAACATGCAGGGCTGAAAATTGTTCCTACAGGAGCATTTGCGCTGAATGCGTTGGGGATAACCACTCAAATGCAAACTGTTGTTGCTTTCTTGACTAATGGTCGCGCACGTCAAATTGATTTGGGAAACGAAAGATACATCAAGTTTTTTCATTCATCCTCGCAACGACTTTTTGAATACAAATCCTATCGCATGATACTCATCATCCAAGCTATGACCGAATTGGGCGAAAATGGCTTGACCGAGGATGTTCGATCAAAGCTGAAAGAACAAGTGTCGTTGGTATCAGAAAGGGATTTTATCCATGACATCAAACTGGCTCCTATATGGGCGCAAACAATACTCAAAGAACTATGATTTACACCGATTTGCAAACAGAGAGGATGCTTGCCGTCCTTGATCAAGTTAGTGCCCAAACAAACTCTACTCAACAGACCATAGAGAAAGACTGGTGGGTGACTCAGGTACTACGGGTGCTATTTTCTCTTCCCTACGCCGCGCATTTATCGTTCAAAGGCGGAACATCGCTTAGCAAAGCGTGGAATATCATTGAGCGTTTCTCCGAGGATGTGGATATCGCCATTAGTCGGGAGTTTCTTGGCTTCGTTGGCGAACTGAGTCGCACACAAGTGAGCGATAAGTTGCGCCGTGCGGCATGCTCGTTTGTACGCGATAAGATGCAGAATGACCTTAGAAAGGGTCTGGTAGCATTGGGTATTGCACCTGAAAAGTTTAATGTGTATGTGAATATCACTTCGGTAAGTACAACTGATCCTGAGGTTATATACATTGATTATGAATCTGTTCTTCCTAATTCGGAATATATTGCACATACCGTCAAAGTAGAGGTAGGTGGTCGTAGTATGGCGGAGCCTGTGCAGAGTGTATCTATTCAATCGCAGATAGATGCGGTCCTTTCACAAGCTATGATAGTGCAGCCTGCGTTTGATGTTAATGTGGTGATTCCAGAACGAACGTTCTTAGAGAAGGTGATGTTGCTGCATGAGGAGTTCGCAAAACCTACGACTGAAGTACGCACGGAGCGTATGAGTCGACATCTATATGACTTGCACCGCATGTTGCATACAGATATTGCACAGCGTGCTTTAAGCGACGAAGCACTCTATCGGGCAATAGTAGAACATCGCCGCAAGTTTATTAATCTGCGTGATTTTGACTACGATACACTTTATCCTAAGCACCTATCCTTGGAGATTCCTACCAATGTGATAGATCTGTGGCGCAAGGATTACGAAACGATGCAGCGTACCATGATCTATGGTCATTCTGTTGCTTTTGACGAATTGCTCGCAGAGATTCGCCAACTTAATAGATGTATCAGCCAACTGCCTTATCAGAAGTGATCTTATGGAATAGTTTAAGTGGTTTAACATTCTATCTCCCACTGATCTCACTAATCTTCACGGATTACCATGATTAAAATTAGTGTCGATCCGTGCTATCCGTGGGAGTTATATTCCCGCGTTTTGTTAATATTAATCCCCCCGTCGCGCCAGGATGTTCTTATCTCCCTTCGGTCGAACGATCGCTTCGCGTACGATTGGCGCGAAAGTTGTTTAAGTTGTCGTTATTATCAATAATTCTAGTTGTTTTTTAGTTGTAGTGTCTAAGATTCAGGCGCGAGCGACTGCGCAGTGCCGGTGGTAATTTATTTCGGAGAACACAGAAAAGTGCGGATCATAGCGTAAAAAAGATTTATTAGATTTCTGCGAGCCTGCGAGCAAGGAGATACATAATTTTGGGATCTATTCCATTCCTGTTCCCTTAAAAAATCACATGTTTTTCAGAAAAATTAACAAAATTTATAAATAAATTTGTTTGTTCCGAAAAATTATATTACCTTTGTCGCCTAATACACAAAGGATTAACTCGTATCTGATTAGATATAATACCATGAAAGTCAAGACATTTTGCCTTGCTTATGTAAAATCTTTCGTTTCCGCCCTTGAAAATGGGGGGGGGTATTTGTCTTATAAATTTCCAGAACTCCGTTCTAATCAAGTATTTTCAACCTCGCAGAGCCTTTTTACAAAGGGTTCTGCTTTTTGTATGTTGTGATAAAATTTAATACCAAATATTTATGAAAAAATTTACTCTATTTTTAGTTGCGATGACGATGAGTTTGTTATCGTTTGCGCAAACTCAGATGAGCGGTACTTACACTGTGGGTACGGGTGGCTCTTATGATTATAGCTCTATGGCAGATGCTGGTATGGCAATCAAGGATGCTGAGTTTACAGGTGATGTAACTTTGCTTATCTGTACAGACTTAACCGAAACCATCAACACGGGTATCGTAAATAAGTCCAATTACACATTGACAATTCGTCCTGACAAGGATGAAAATCGTACCATTACCTATACTACAGCAACGGACAATACAGGTCCTACTGGTGTTTTTGTGATAGGTGGTGATATGACCAAGACTCCTGGTTCTACCATCGGTTGGGCTTCTGTTCCTACAAAGAATGTAATCGTCGATGGTGCTGCCGAAGGCAAAACTACACCTCGATTGAAAATTACAAACAATAAATGGGGCACTAATGTTTTGCTATATGGTGATGTACAAGATGTGATTATTAGGAATTGTATTCTTGTTGGTAGAAGTGGTTCTAGCACAGCATATTCGTTGGCGTTTCGTTCTGAAAACTATTCGAAAACATCTAAAAATATTGGTCCTAAAAACTGCGTAGCAGAAAATTGCATTATAGAATCTGCATCAACACAGTCTCAAGTAGTATATTGTCAAGGAAACCAAGCCAATTCATACGCAGGTTATCCTACTAACATTACCATTCGAAACTGTAGCATAACATCACATCTTCGTGGCATATTTTTGTATGGTGTAAACAACTTTGATATGGAAGGCTGTGTGCTTAAAATGTTAGAAACTACGGCAGGATATATGTGTCACGGAATTTTAGGTACTACAGTTAGAGGAACTATTAATGTAAGAGGTAATAAGTTTATCAAAAACTCTACAAAAAATACTAGTGCAGGAGAATATGGATTGCAAACTATTACAGCTTCTGGTGGAGCAACTGAATGGGTGATTGAAAATAACTATTTTGCTGGTTATGATGCGTTAGCTTCTGGAACTACGTCAAAGGAGTCTCGTTTGGTAGGTATTCGTTGCGGTGATTATTGTGTAGTTCGTCATAATACATTCCATATGCCAAAACTAACCTACGCTCCTGGTACTTCACTCGTAGGTACACACGCTGTAGCATTATTATGGTTAGCAGGTTCTCATAAATATCCTGTTCAAAACAACATCTTCGTTTGCGAAGAGACCGCAGCTAATGTTAGTTTGATTCGAGGAGGTTTGAATGAAAATGTAACTGGTAATGTATTCTACCACAATGGCGGAAAGGCAGCTATTGTAGCCGCTGCTCCTTCTTGTATGACCTTTGCAGATTTAGAAACATCATATCCTACTCAAGCAGCTACTTCAAAATGGAAGAATGTTACTTTTACAGATGCAGCAAATGGTGATTTGTCTTTAGCAGGACTCTCTGACGGAGATTTTGATTTAGCAGTTGATCGTCTTGCTGATGTGCTCACAGATATTGAAGGGAAAACTCGTGGTGAGAAAACACATGCAGGTGCATATGAAGGAACTTTCCGAGAGCCATTACCTTCTTCTATCTCTTTGAATGCTTATCCAGTGCAAGATTATAGTGCAAGTATCGTTGGTACAATGAAACGTGCTATTCAAAACGGTGAGAACACCATCGTGTTAACTCACGAAGCAGATGGTACCCCTCATATCTATAATATCGCACATGCTGCAAAGACCGTTACCGAAATTTCTCAAGAGGGCGTGGTGGCTGTAGACACAGAAAACTTGGGAGATTATTTATCTATATCAGACATCGCTTTGACTGAAGATGGTAAATTAATAGCTTCCAACTATATGCGTTGCGAACAAGGAACAACACCTGCTACTGGATACAAGGTCGGTGAGATTCGTTACTACATTTGGAGTGATATTAATGGTGCACCTACTCGTTGGTTTACAACCAATAGAACAGCAAACTCGACATATGCAGATGTTAGTTATACATTTGCCATAAAAGGTACATCTACGAATGCGCAAGTAATGTCAACTGCTGTACACAATAGCAATCGTGCTGCTCGTATTAACTTGCACACAGTGGTAGGCGGTGTAGAAACTGCATATCATCGTTTTGGTCTCCATACCACAGCCTCTGAGTATACCGAAGCAAAACAAGGTTTGAACTTCCAACTTACAGCAACTCCTTTAGATAATGTATGGACACTGGAGGGTGAGTTGACAGATGCAACTTCATTTGCGGTTCCTGCTACACTTGGAGCAGAGTACAATGGAACTGCTCTTAATGGAACAAACCTCGGACAGAAATATAATGGCGTAAGTTATTTGCCAAACTATAATGATCATCACCTCATGGTGGCTCCTTATGCCGATGGATCGGGTAAATTAGCCGGTGTAAAAGTATTGGGTATTACATATGGTTTTGATAACGCTATTGCTATAGCAACAAATACAAATTTATTAAATACTATTGACGCTACCGCCGCAGCCGCTACTGCGTATGTAGATGGTGATGGTGACTTGACTATTTATCTCATTGCGGATGCCAAAGTTTATGCGTTTAGTCAAAAAGCCCCTATCGCTGACTTCTGTACCGTTACGGCTACAGCTGGCGAGGGTGGCTCAGTAGAAGGTAGTGGTACATACGAAGCTAACACAATAGTTACTCTTACCGCAACCCCTGCAGAGCACTATACTTTCAAAAATTGGACTGTTGCAGGTTCTGAAGTTTCAACCACCGCAACATATTCGTTTGAAGTGACTACTGATGTAGAGGTGACTGCCAACTTTAAAGAAGATGATAAATTCACTATCAATGCACATGCAGATCATACTAGCAAGGGTTATGTAACTGGTGGTGGAGAAAATATCTATGTTGGTACTGAACTACTGCTCAAGGCTACAGCGAAGAGCGGTTACTATTTTACTCAATGGAATGATGGTAATACCAACAACCCACGCACCATTACTGTAACCGATGATGCAGAGTATATAGCAGAGTTTGCAGAGGCATATCCACGCGTATATGCATATGGTCTTAATGTGGTAAATAATGGAGATGATACTTATACATTCTCATTTAAGCCAAATACTGATGCAATAAGCGGTAATTTGCTTCTATATAGTGAGGATGGAACAACTGTGGCAAAAACAGTAGCGATTACAACGCCAATTATTGCCAACACAGTAAATTCTATTACTCTCTCTAAGACCGACTTGCCTGATCAGTCTGACATTCCTTGGGCTATAGAATTAAGCGGCAATGCTATTCCTGCATTTGCAGAGACATTCGCTGATAGTGACCTTCGTTTCGCAAGAGCTCATGCAGTTATAGATAATAGTCCAGAGTCTGAATATTTTGGACGAGTATATGTAGCAGACCGCCGCAAAACCAAATCAGACAGTAAAGTATATGTTTATAATCCAGACTTTACAGATTTTACGAACACAAACTTAGGATTGGCTACTGCTGGTTATTCTCGTCCTGCAGTTGGAGCGGATGGTACATTGTATTTAACAGGTTATACAGATGGCGCTGAAGCAGGTATCTTCGTTGTGGATCCTGCCGATTTGACCAAATGTACACAATTCTTTAATGGTACATACGATTCTGATGGTTTGTATAAAAATAATGGTAAAGAAATAGGTAGTTCTACATCAGGTGTTGGCGTATATGGCGCAGGTAAAGATGCTGTACTATACACCATGATGGAAGATGGAAGCAATGCCAATTTCGATTCAGGCAAACAACCTATTGTCAAGTATCAAATTGGTCAAGAGAATGGTACTGTGCTTAAGCAGTGGAGCGACGAGCCAACATGGTGGGTAAATTATCCTGCTAAGGCAGCAGATAAGAGCTACAACTTTGGTAACAATGATTTTGCCGCTACAGCGAAAGGAGTGTGGGTAAGTCAAAACAAGTCTAATCCTGCTGATCGTCCTGAAATAGCCTTTGTGGATAAAACAGGTACTATTCGGTTCATGCAAAATAGCAAGCCAAGTTTAGGCGGTGGTATGACTGTTAATGCTGACAATACCGCATTATATATTGTAGAAGATAGCAAAATTTTGGAATATGCTATTACATGGAACGAAAATACACCATCTCTGACCCTGTCAAATACATATCCTATAAGTCTTCAATATATTTCTACATTATCCGTAGATTATGCAGGAAATCTTATTGCTTGCGCAGGTACAACTTATGGCACTACAGACAACAATGTTATGAAAGTGGTTCGTTTTACTCTCCCTACAGACAACAATACTACTATTGTGCCAGCGGCTAAAGCAAAATCACTCAAGTTAGGCAATCGATATACCGTGACTGTAGATATAAACGATGAGTCTATGGGTGAAGTGATTGGAGCGGGTTTGTATAAGGAAGGTGAAATAGCGACACTTGCTGCAGCTCCAGTAGCCAACCACCGCATCGTGAATTGGAAGAACGGAGAAGAAGTTCTCTCAACAGATTTGACATGTTCGTTTGAGGTTACTGAGGATGTTACAATCAATGTAACTTTTGAAAAGATTCCACAATATAC
The DNA here is from genome assembly GCA_045532735.1 of Paludibacteraceae bacterium. Taxonomy (GTDB): domain Bacteria; phylum Bacteroidota; class Bacteroidia; order Bacteroidales; family Paludibacteraceae; genus Colicola. The sequence continues at coordinate 56,104 of JAZSGL010000091.1, forward strand.
AGTCACTACTGTAGCATCTCCTGATGGTAAAGGAACGATCATAGGTGGTGGTACATATAATGAAGGTACAGAGGTAGAGTTGAAAGCTACAGCTCATACAGGTTACACATTTGTGAGATGGGAAGATGATGACACTGCAGAGGCTACTCGTACTATTACAGTTACTGGCCCAGTTACCTACACTGCAATTTTTGACAAAGTATCTCCACGCGCATGGGCGTATGATTTAAGGAAAGGTGAAGATGGCGAAAACTATACGTTCACCTTCAAGACTACTAGCGCAGGTACAGCTACCTTAATCTTTAAAGATAAAGATGGTAACACATTAGACTTTGGCGCACACACCGCAACTGCTACTACCGCTGAAGAAAAAACAATTACGATTGCAAAATCCACCTTTGAAGATGCTACCAAAGATATTTACTGGTCAGTACAGATGGATGGTGCTGCAATTGAGAATATGGTGGAAGTTACCGATCCTGCTGCTGGAATTTACAACTTCTATGTCCCTCAAGGTATTGCTGTGGACAATAATACCAATTCTAACTATTTCGGACAAATATATGTTGCACAAGCAACAAATGGTGCTAGTGATGGCGGATCCGAAATGGCTAAAAATCAGACAGTTGGTTTGTTTGTATATGATCAAAAACTAACATTGAAAAATACGAACTATGAGGGTATTGCTCCTCAAAATGTAGCGTTCAATACAGGAAATCCTATTGGTAGTATAGATGCTATTCGTCAACAAATGCACCGTATAGCTGTAGATCCTATTACTAGTGAAGTAGCCTTTGCTTATTACAAATCTGATGCTACCCCTGCTACGGCTATATATGCAATGAATCCTACCGAATTGCCAGGCAACGCGACCAATTTGATAAATGGTGCTAGTATAACTAAAGCAAACTCATTGTGCTATGATGAAAAAGGTGCGTTATATGTAATGGATAATGCTAATACTGGTACTGTAGGAGGACAAATCTATAAGTGTACAAAGGATGGAGTTGAGCTATTTGCTAAACATCAAGCAGAATGCCAATGGGCTGTTTATGACAATGCAATGGCTTCCGACGGTCGTGGTGGTCTATGGATTGCGCAAAATCGTTACGGATACGATTATCCTATTCTTTCTCACGTAAACAAAGATGGAGTGGTAGATTTCGCTGTTAAAGAAAATCTAAATAGTTGGTTCCCTAATAATAATACAGGTTCTTCATATCGTGGACAATTGGCTTACAACCTGAGTGAGAATATCTTGGCATTTGCTGGTAATAAGATGGTTACCCTGTTTACCGTAGAATATGACGGAGATGCTAAACCAACCATCAACAAATTAATGTCAACACCTTTGCTAGGTGGTGGTAATATTGATGGTGTGGCATTTGACTATGCAGGTGACTTGTATGTGGCTTCTGCAAGTGCTGAGCGCTTGTATAAGTTTGTAGTGCCTACCAACAACAACACTTGCACCGTACCTGCTCCTGAGTCACAAGTAATCCAAAAGGAGACACGATACAAAGTGGAGGTTGTGGCTAATCCAGTAGAAGGTGGTTCGGTATCAGGTGGCGGCGAAGCTGTCGCAGGAGCTCAAGTGGCAGTAAGTGCAACCGCCAATACGGGCTATCGCTTTGTAAACTGGACTGAGGGTAGTGATGAGGTATCTACCGATGCAAGTTTCTCTTATACCGTCCCTGCTGCTGATGTGACGCTTATCGCTAACTTTGAGTTAATAACTTATACCCTGATAACATCTACCAACGATGAGAATAAGGGTACAGTTAGCGTAGATGGTGTATGCACTCATGGATCCACTGTAACACTCACCGCTACTCCAGAAGAAGGCTACAAACTCCTCTACTGGAGCGATCGTTCTACAGAGAACCCACGCACCATTACGATGACCAAGAATGAGGCTATTTCTGCATACTTCGTGAAGGAATATGACATGGAGCCTACCTTTAAAATTGAGAAAGTTTGGGAGAACACCCAAGTGCCTGGAAGTGCTGATGGTTACCAAGCAGTAGGTTGGGATGGTAAGATCTATATGCAAAACAAAACAGCAGGAAAGATTAAGATATATAGCAATGGTACAGATGCTGCTGTAGATTATGCTACGTCTAATACTTCTGGTCAGCAAATCGCAGTGGATGAAGCTGGTAATTTGATTGTATTCAACGCGACATTCTACACAATAACACCTAATGCTATCATAATTTATCCAAAAGGTAGTACAACGGGCACAGCTATTTCCTTTACATTGCCTTATCCAGAGCGTTGCGACTTTATCTCTGCTTCTGGTGATATTTACAGCGCAGAAGGTGGATATGTGTATTTCTATTGCCAAAATAAGAATGCCGTTAATCGTGTGAAAATTACCAATGGAGCACTCGCTTCGGTAGATGCTATAGGTAACACAGAAAAACCAGCAACTAGTGTTAGTCATGTTATGGTGGATATTTTTGGCAACTTGGCTGCTCATTGTCGCTCAACTGCAGTTTACGCCATCAACTCTTATACAGGTGAAACGACTGCATTTACCACTACCCTTTCTGGTGTCAAACTGAGCACACTCGGTGGCTGCACATTTGAATTAGGTGGCAAAGAATTGTGGGCATATAATGTAGGTACTACAAACTATAATAGTGAGTGGAATTTGTACAACATGACCGATAAGGTATTTATGTCAAACGAAACACTCTATGCTAAAGATAAAGATAGCAGGAAAACTACAGGACCTGCTAACTGGCTCAATGTACAAGTAGTAGATGAGAATACTGCTTACATTTATCAATTCTGCCCAGAAGTAGCAGTAGCTGTTTGGAAAGTAAGTATTGAAACTGAAGTAAATGTCACTATCGACGAAGACGCTGATAATACTACTGCACTCGCTCCATACGAGGGTGAGACAGTTACAGCTACAGTCACTCGCAACTTCGGTGCGAATAAGATCTTGACTGTCACATTGCCATTCGATATGAGCGCATCACAAATCAGCAATCACTTCGGTAATGCTACTGTATACGAGTTCTACAATGTGGTAGATGCAGGCGAAGAACTTCACTTGCAATTCGCTCATACTAATTCTATCGAAGCAGGTAAGCCATATATTCTCCAAACTACAACTAGTGGGTATGATGCCGAGGATGGATTTACCATCGAAGATGTGACCATCAATACTGAGCCTACTCATGTTAAGAGAGGAGATATCACGATGGTACCTGTATTAGATGGTGGTGGCACATTAAATCAACCAACCCAATACTATCTTTCTGACAATGCATTGTATTGTGCTGGTGACTACGAGCGACCATTGCCAGGTTTGCGTGCTTTCTTTACTTCGGCATCGTCAACTCCAATCCGCGCACGCGTGATATTCGATGACAACGGGGCAACATCTATCCCAACGGTGATCGCTCCTGAGACGAAAGCGCAAAAGATAATCCAGGATGGACGACTCTTTATCATCCGCGGTGAACACCAATACAACGCACAAGGTCAAATGATTGAATAACAACAGAATAATAAATTTATTAAAATGAAAAAGATATATCAAACACCAAAGACTGACTTTGTCCAAATGATTGGCCAAAGCGCCATTATGGTAGGTAGTAATGTGCTAGACATTCACGAAGGCACTGGTATACCAGGTCAAGTAGATTAATAGCGCCTACTACCTAACAGGTACAACAACAAAAGAAATCGTGTTTCCATGTGGAGCACGATTTCTTTTTTATAAGCAAGCAACAAATCGCAAGTTATTGAATGTGAATTTCAAACAAATCGTCTAAGACTACTTCTGATTGCACAAGACCTACGTATGCGTTTTGTCGTACACCATAAGTGGTAATTAGGGTAGGGAAGATGGCATATTTTGTGCCAGTTTCCGAAACAAAATCACTCATGCGTATGCGTAGTTTCATATCTTCCTCTTTAGTGATAGTATAAGGCGAGGTACTATACTTAACCTCACACAAGTTAATCACTCTATCTGCACGCTCTATCAATAAATCAATTTGAGCTCCTTCGGTACTATCTTTGCTACGCCATGAGTAATATTCTGTAGCTATTCTATCAATACCCAAAACATGCTTAATCTGTTGGATATGCGCCATACATACGCGCTCAAATGCCAGCCCTAACCATGTATTCATCAATGGCGTTTGCAGATTATGACTCCAATAATGCTCATCGTTGATAGGACGAGTGAGGAATGTATTATGGAAAATAGTAAAGAAATCTACCAACTGATAGAGCCCGTCTGTCTTTTTTACGCGTTTAGATTTCACGAAATAGTAGCGCACGAAATCACATTTGATAAGGTTCTGTAGATACTCAGAGAAATGTCCATTATCCTTTTTATTTAGCGCCGTTAAGATCTCATCTCTAGACATGCCTTTTCTATTGGAAGAAAGTACACGCACAATCTCTAAATATGGTTCTGGAGACTTAAAGAGCGAAGAAAACAATCGCTTATATTCGGTTTGTAAAGAAGCATTCTCAGAAAAATACAATCGATCAACCGCCTGTGTGATACTTTCGCCCTTCTTGAGCAAACTTAGATAATATGGTACTCCACCCATGATCATGTAGATTTGTAGGATAGATAATCTATCCCATTTTATCTGCATAGATTGAAGCATTTGTTCGGTTTCCCCAAGCGAGAAAGGATGTAGATGTATCTCATGCGTAATGCGGTTGTGTAAACCACCATAGTTATCTACGATGTTCTTGGTCATCCAAGTGGTGGCGCTGCCGCAAACGATTAAGAGCACTTGCGAGTGCTTCTGCCCCCAGCTATTCCAAAAATGACTAAAAGCGTTGATAAATCCAGTACGAGGGGTGTCAAAACAAGGCAGTTCGTCAATGAAGATCACGCAGCGCTTATCTGTAGTCAATTGCTTTTCCAATAATTCACCTAGGGTGTAGAATGCTTCTAACCAACTACCAAATAACTCGCCTTGATAGCCTATTTGGCGCATTGCAAGCACAAATGCAGACATCTGTTCCAAATGTGAACCACCTAAAATACCACTCACAGAAAAAGTGTATTGACGATTAAAAAATTCATCAATCAAATAGGTTTTTCCGATTCGCCTACGACCATAAACTGCAATAAACTCTGGTTTGCCAGAATTGTAAAACTCTTGAAGTTGCATGATTTCATGCTTGCGGCCTATTAATTCCATAGAAGTTACATTTAAAAAATCCGCTGCAAAGTTACATATTATTTTTTATACCACCAAATGAAACCGGGCATTTTTTGAATATTTTTATCAAATTCCGCCCACTTTCAGATTGAAACCGGGCATTTTTTGAACTTTTTTGTCAAATTCCGCCCACTTTCAAGGTCTAAACGTGGGTGACTTGTTCCCAATAATTTTGTTTAATTTTCTACAATTTTGTATAATTTTTGGATGCTACTTTCTCCTCTTGAGCGCCCAAGGAGTATTGATTTGGGCGCAAGTTGTCAATATTGTCGTCAAATAATACTCCTCGAGCGCGCAACAGTTGTTGTTTTTTTAGTTGTAGTGTCTAGTCGTATATAGTTCCCTTAAAATTAGTGTCGATCCGTGCCATCCGTGGGAGTTATATCTTCTGCGTTTAATTAGTTAAGATTCAGCGGACTCGCAAAGCGAGTGCTAGCGGTGGTAATTTATTGCGGAGCACGTAGAAAAAAGCGTAGGTTTAAGCGCAGATAGAAAAGATTAATAAGATTTCTGCCCCAACGGGGCTAGGAGATAATTAAGTGTCAACTCGTATATAGTTCCATAAATTTATGTTTCCGATTAGCCATATATTTGATAGATACATCTATCATTTTTACAAAAAAGTATTCGTTTTTTTGCAGTTGTGCATATTTTTTTGTACCTTTGTAGCCAAATGTGGGTACTGGGCTTTATATTTCACAAAAAACAACTCTACTCCACACTACTCAATACTACTCAACACTGACAATACTAACAACTAAATTATACGATTATGACAATTAATGATTACAAATTCGCTGGTAAGAAAGCGATTGTTCGCGTGGACTTTAATGTGCCATTGAACGAGAATGGACAAATCACCGACGACACCCGTATCCGCGGTGCGTTGCCAACCCTCAAACACATCCTCGAAGAGGGTGGTGCGCTCATCATCATGAGCCACATGGGCAAACCAAAAGGCAAAGTGGTTGCTAAATATAGCTTGAAGCAAATCGTTGACGCTGTCAGCGCTGCACTCGGTACTCCTGTACAATTCGCAGAGGACTGCGCTAAGGCTGCTGATAAGGCTGCTGCCCTCAAGGCTGGCGAGGTACTCCTTCTCGAGAACCTCCGCTACTATCCAGAAGAGGAAGGCAAGCCAGTAGGTATCGACAAAGAGGATCCTGCATACGAGGAGGCTAAGAAGGCGATGAAAGCAAGCCAAAAAGAGTTCGCTAAGACTCTCGCAAGCTATGCTGACTGCTATGTAAACGACGCATTTGGTACTGCTCACCGCAAACACGCTTCTACCGCTGTAATCGCTGACTACTTCGAGGCTGACAACAAGATGCTCGGTTACCTCATGGAGAAAGAGGTACAAGCTGTAGATAATGTACTCAGCAACATCAAGCGTCCTTTCACCGCTATCATGGGTGGTTCTAAAGTTTCTACCAAGATCGGTATCATCGAGAACCTCATGGACAAGGTGGACAACCTCATCCTCTGCGGTGGTATGACATATACTTTTGCTAAAGCTAACGGTGGCGAGGTAGGTAACTCTATCTGCGAGAACGACAAGCTTGAGCTCGCACTCGACATCATCGCACAAGCTAAGGCTAAGGGCGTGAACCTCGTATTGGCTACCGACTGCGTAGTAGCTGACGCTTTCTCTAACGACGCTAACACACAAATCTGCTCTACAACTGCTATCCCAGAGGGTTGGGAAGGTGTGGATGCTGGTCCAGAGAGCCGCAAAGCATTTGCTGCTGCTATCGAGGGTGCTAAGACTATTCTCTGGAACGGTCCTGCAGGCGTATTCGAGTTCGACAACTTCGCTGCTGGTTCTAAAGCTATTGCTGAGGCCATCGCTACTGCTACTGACAATGGTGCATACAGCTTGATCGGTGGTGGTGATAGCGTAGCATGTGTCAACAAGTTTGGCATGGCTGACCGCGTAAGTTATATCTCTACTGGTGGTGGTGCATTGCTCGAGGCTATCGAGGGTAAAGTACTCCCAGGCGTAGCAGCAATCAAGGGCTAATAAAATAACGACCGTTCACTTCGTTCTCTGTTAGAGGTCGGACCGTTCACTATCGCTCACTGTTAGATCGCGACTAAGTCGCTGTTAGACTCCATCAATCTAATATCTAACAGCCCATAGGGCGGTCTAACAACAAAGTGGTCTCTCAGGCGCTCTGCGCCGGTCTAACAGTACCGCAGGTACGGTCTAAAAAAGAATTTTTTTATGGAAATTTCAGGTAAGATTATACAAGTATTGCCAGAGCAAGGCGGCGTAAGCAAGACCTCTGGCAAGGAGTGGAAGATGCAGAGCTATGTGCTCGAGACCCAAGAGCAATATCCTCGTAAGGTGCACTTCGAGCTGTTTGGCGAGGATCGTATCAAAGCTAATCCATGCCAATTAGACGATATCGTGACCGTAAGCTTCGACATCGAGAGCCGCGAGTTTAATGGTCGTTGGTACACCTCTATCCGCGCATGGAAGATCCAACAAGGTGTGGTAGAGGCAGCTGTGGCTGCACCTGCTCCTGCTGTAGCTCCTACAGCCGTAGCTGCTCCACAAGCCAATGTAGCCACATTTGATGCTGCGGCAGGCGTGGACGAAACAACCGATTTGCCATTCTAATTGGCTATAGGACGGCGTACCGCCTATTGGCTATAGGACGCCCTTCGGGCTATTGGTAATGAAAAAGATCATCGGATGGATAATAGGATTATGTCTTCTAGCGGGTGGCGCTACGGTATGCGCCATCCGTTGGCAGGCATGGTTTGGTAATCCAGCCGAACCAGAGTGGACTGGAGATACAATTACTCATCAGTTCATCACTATGAATAATGATAGTGTGTTGCACGCTCTACAGCGCGACACACTGTCTTTCATTTTGTTGGGCGATATTCATAATTCGCTCACCAATACAGAATTGTCGCGTCTCGTGGAGCGTCATCCTAATATACAATTCTATGCACAACTAGGCGACTGGATGGAGCGCCCATACCTCTACTACGAGCAGATGATGTACCAATCGCTGCAAGGCACGGGCCTAGAAACCTTGCCCGTAGTGGCTGTTCCGGGCAATCACGAGCACCTAAAAGGGATAGTGAAGACCCTGCCCAATCATTGGCTGGAGATATTCCCTAATCCGCAGAATGGTCCTGCTAGATTCTTAGGCACGAGTTACTATGTGGATTTTCCACAGTTGCGACTCATTGCATTAAATACGGATGGATTAATGTGGATGTCCGACTATACGCAAGTGGGATTTTGGCTCAAGAAAACCTTGCGTGAGGCAGGAGATAAATTCACCATCGTCATGATGCACCATCCTGTATATAGCACAGCCGATGGCCGAAGCAACCCTCTGATATGGTTGGCCTTCCATGGAGCTATGCGCGAAGCAGATGTGGTGTTCTCCGGACACGATCACAACTATGCGCGTCGCATAGAGCATTATAAAGCCCGCTTCTGGAAGAAAGAAGAACCCACTGTGTTTATCGGTACCAATGCATCGGATAAAACCTATCCTGTAAAATCTAAGGTAGAATATGACGCATCCTTCTCAGGCGAACCTGTATATCAGTATATCACAGTCACACCTAGCACTTTGCATATTCGCACCTATAAGTTCGCATCATTCGAACTAATTGATGAGGTGAGGATAGAGCGTTGAGTTTAGTGTTTAGAGGACGCGGCTTTTTTTAGTTATGAACTATGAGTGATAAGTGATGAAGTTATAGGAGATTGGATATTTGAAATTAGACAATAAAAATGGAGAGTGAGGCACTCTCCATTTTATGTATATGTATTAGAATTTATGCCGCTTTCTTGCTAGGTTTGAGCAGGCATATCATACCAAGAGCAGTCAAGGCCGCGTTGAGGATCAGGCGCTCGTGTGAGAACTGATAGCCATTGAACCACACTACGGAATTCACATCAATGATCCATGTGATCACAGGCGCTGCAATCACAGCGATTGGAATCCAGCGGTCGCGTACTTGACGCTTGGTGAAGATACCAAAGCAGAACATACCGAGCAATGGGCCGTAGGTGTAGCTAGCTACCTTATACACCGTTTGAATCACCGAATCATCATTGAGTAGGTGAATCACATAGATACATGCCGCCATCAGAATAGCCATACCAACATGCACCCAAGTGCGGATCTTAGTGAGGTTGTCGGCCTTCTCCTTGTTGAGAATATCCACAGTGAATGAGGTGGTCAAGGCAGTCAATGCGCCACCTGCTGCAGAGTAGGCTGCGGCGATAAAACCAATGATAAACAATACACCTACAATCACAGGGAAGTAGTTACCTGTCGCTAAGAATGGGAAGACATCGTCACCCTTGAGGTTGGCTACCTCCGTCACACCCGTTTGTGCGGCATAGGTATAGAGCAGATAACCCAAGAAGAGGAAGAGACCAATCACTACGATTTGCATCAGTGCACCTACGATGAGGTTCTTCTGACTCTCGCGTGGGTTCTTGCACGATAGGGTACGCTGCATGAGGTCTTGGTCAAGACCTGTAGTGGCAATCACGAGGAAAACACCCGCTAGGAATTGCTTCCAGAAATAGGTACCCTCCTTAGGGTTGTCAAAGAAGAAGGTGCGAGTCATATCACTAGCTCCCCAACCTTCGATATTCACGCCTGCACGCAGCACAAAGTAGATACAGAGTGCTACAGACAGGATCAGACAGCAGGTCTTCAGCAGATCGGTCCAGATGAGCGACTTCACACCACCCTTGAAGGTGCAGAGATATACGATGAGCACAGTGATGATAGCATTCACCCAGAATGGTACTGGCACGGCCAATTTGTCGAATACTAGCAACTGTAGCACTTCGCTCACTACGAACAAGCGCACACTAGCGCCGAGCATCTTGCTCACGAAAAAGAGCCATGCTCCTGACTTATAGGTGCTCATACCAAAACGCTGTTGCAGGTATTGGTAGATAGAGGTGAGATTGAGCTTATAGTACAGCGGAATCAGCACATAAGCGATAAGGAACTGACCTACTGTGAAGCCTAGCACCATCTGCATGTATGCCCAGCCCGAAGTGGCTACCATACCTGGTACACTGACAAAGGTAACACCAGAGATAGCAGCGCCGATTGTGGACATAGCTACCAGCAGCCAGTTGCTGCTACGGTTGCCTGAGAAGAAACCGGCATTGTCGGCCTTACGCCCCGCCAAGTAGGAAATGAAAAACAGCAATGCAAAATAGCATGCGATGACTAATAAGATTGTTAATGGATTCATATATTCTTTAGAAGTTAGATTTTGGACCGCTGCGCTGTTAGACCGCCTGCGGCTGTTAGATTATTCTTCGTAGAGGAGATATGGACGGCGTTGGTCTTTGAACTTCGCCACATCCTCTTGCCAGCGAGCTGCGATCTCTTCTTCGCTCTTGCCCTGATTGATCATCTTGCGAACATAATCCACACCTACTAAATACTCAAAGAAAGGACGGAAGAAATAGTTGTCCATATTCAGATGCTTGTATGCATCTAGTAGATAGCGCAGTGAGAAGCCCACCTTGCGTGCTTCCTCTTCGCTCATACCGCTTAGGTCCACGCCGTCGCAGATGCGGCCTTTCTGGGTGGATTGGTTAGGCGTGAAGGTGATAGCAGGTCCATATACGCTGGCCTCGGTACGAGGTGCATTGAAGTTAGGGTGACCATAGCAGAGGAATGGTTTGTCGGTGCCACGGCCCAATGATACAGGCGTTGCCTCAAACAGACATACCGCTGGATAGAGGTAGATAGATAGCATATTGCGCAGGTTTGGCGATGGCGCTACAGGCAGACGATAGAGGGTCTGATGGGTGTAGTGCTTACATGGGATGACCGTGAGATCCACTTGGAGGGAATCATAGAGCCAATACTCGCCGTTGATCATCAACGCTAGCTCGCCCAAGGTCATACCATGTACTACGGGTATTGGCAATGCGCCTACACCTGATTTGTGCTTCATATCTAGTATAGGACCATCCACATACCACCCATTAGGGTTAGGACGGTCGAAGACGATGAACTGCTTGCCATCATGTGCGCAAGCGTCCATCAGGCGGAACATCGTGATATAGTAAGTGTAGAAGCGGAGTCCTACATCTTGGATGTCAGTGATAAGGATGTCAAAAGTGGCCATGGCCTCCTTAGAGGGGCGATAGCTCTTTCCATCGTAGAGCGAGAGAATAGGTATGCCCGTCTTCTCATCCACGCTGCTAGCCACATGCTCGCCTTCACGAGCAGTGCCGCGGAAACCATGCTCTGGGGAGAAGATGGCGGTAACCTCTACGCCATGCTTGAGCAAGAGGTCTAGGGTATGAATAGTGTCTTTGCCTTGGATCACGATACCCGTATGGTTGCTCAGTAGCGCTACGCGCTTACCCTTGAGCAGGGGGAGGTATTGTTTGGTTTGCTCTGCGCCTAATACTACACGCTCGGCATAAATGGTAGTCAAGGCTGCGCAAAGAAAAGCAAGAATAGTGATAATCTTCTTCATAGATTGTATTTTATATTGTATATAGCGGTACAAAGGTACTACTTTTTTCAGAAATATGCAAATTATTACGGATGACTATTCTAGGTCCTTAACCAGGCGAACTGCATTTCCGCCGGTTCGGTTGTCATAACCAATACCTGCGCCATCGCACATAAAGAGGAAATAACTAGCAAATTGAGGACCATAGGCAGCATGTGGTGACGAAGTCCAATACAGACCACCTAGTTGCATGTATGCGAGCATGGTACCTAAGCGGAATCCAGCACAGGGCAAGAAGACAGCTCCTGCATTTTGCATCATCGCCCATTCTGCAGCAGTGAATGATTGGTATTCCTCGAATGCCACAGAACTATATTCCTTGTCGCTATAGCCACTTTTGAAAGTGATTCCCTCGGGGGATTGCCAATTATCGGGTAGCAGAATCAAACCGTGTGATCCAGCTACAGAGCCTACGCCAATAAGCTGGGAGGCATTCTTGCGTTTAGCTCGTAGATACTCCCATTCGGCAGAAGTGAGCGTACGCCATGTATTGCCATCATCGATGGCGGTTCCCCAATCCACAAAATTACCATTGAAAAGACTATTATCTTCGGATAGGGTCACGCCCCAAGCGGTAGAAGGATCGGTGTCGGTGCTCCATGCAAAGAGGTCGATGGTGTCAGCAAAAGCCTGATTCACCATATTACGAGTACCTATATACGCATATTGCTGAGCGGCAAACAGCCATGTGGAAGATGAGGGAATGTATTGTAGGTTGCCAGGAGCAAAGGCCACAGTCTTATTGCTAGCAACCGAGAAAACACCAATGGCCTCAGGCGCATCGGTGGAGAAAGTGATACTATCAATCTCTGAAATATGAAATTCAATCGCTTCGTTATTGCGCCAAATAGTAAGGATATCCTGAGATGTAGCGGTCAATAAGGAAAATAAAAAACAAAAAGAGAGTGATATTTTTTTCATGATAGTTAATGTAGTGTAATATAGAGGCTGCCGTATGACAGCCTCTATATTTATTGTAGAAATGAATTACTTAGCTTTAGGGAACTCAATAAGTGCGAAACCACCCTTGGTAGCAGCGGTGAAGACTACGAGTTTGCCATCCACCTCAGCTGCGTTACATTGAGCAGCGCAAGCACCAACGGTCTTGTTAGCATCTGGCTCAGTAGGATCGAGTGAGTAGTGGTAGGTAGGCTCCCAGAAGATCTCCTCATCGTACAACATTTCAGACCACTTGATAAGCGCAGCCTTGGTGTCCACACCATCGGTGATATCTTGCAAGAACAAACCAGGACCTGCACCAATACGCTTACCGTTGTTGTAAGGAGTAGAGAATACGAGGTAGCGACCACGGTTGAACATGATCACATGAGGATCTACACCACTGCGTGGGTTCAAACCGCTCTCGGTAGCATCCAACTCGATATCCTCCATGAGGGATACACCATTAGCATCCATGAGGCGGATAACAGCCATATAGTGGCTCTTGAATACATATTGACCTGCCTCTGGAGTCTCGTTGATATAGCCATAGTATGGGAATGGAACATCGAGAATGATCTCAGTAGGATTAGAGAACTGATTGAAGTTGGTGATTTGTACACGGTAAACCTTCTCAGCAGAACCCTCTTGGCCGCAGAAGAATGCATAACCATTACCAGATTGATCAATATTAACAGAAATATTATCTCCCAAACGAGCAGGAGCACCAATAGTGTCACCCTCCTCGGTTACGCCAAGTACGCCATCCCATGACCAAACCTCAGGAGCGGCATTAGCATCCGCATAGTGATAAACCTTGAGAGGAGCATCAGCATTAAGTGTAGTAGTGAGGTTACAGATATAGATGTGACCGTGGTTCAAGCTACCAGAGCTTACTACGTGTGTACCACCTTCGATACCAGTAGTGTTGAGAGCAATCTTGTTGCCTGCGTTGTCAGCCAAAAGGTCAGATACCTTGTACAGGTGTGGGAACGCAGAACCATCGTCGTTGCGAGATACTACGAGTACGTGCTCGCCGTCGAAGTCAGTACCACGAGTATTCTCAGCTGCAAACTCAGCTGGAGCATTGCCCGTAGCTACAGAGAAATCGTGAACTACTGCTGCAGCGATATCTGCACCTGGGGTAGGAGCAGCCGCAAAAGTGATATCGAATACAGTCTTACGACCCATGAATTCGATCTCCAATTGACCTGGGTTAGCAGCAGAGAGTTTGTCGTCTTGCATAGCGGTGAACTTATAAGAAGCGCGTGCAGGGATTACAGAGATCTTGCTAAACACAGCCTCTGCCTCCTCTGGCATACCGAGCGCTACAGCACCATCAAAAATCAATGCTTTAACCTCCTCACCAGTGGTGCCTTTTTTCATGTACAAAGCATCCAACATAGGATCAGATGTTGGGTCAAGAAGATTGATGATAACGGTGTACTCTTGCTCTTTGGTTCCATTGATGACCTTAATGGTTTGTACCAATTGTTTGCCGTCCTCAGAAGCACCTAATGTGAAATCATAGGTGTCTTTCTCTAATTTAGCACCCAAAGAAAGTTTTGCGGTAAATTGAATAGCTTCGATATTAGTCTCAGCTGCTACATCATTAAATGTAACTGTGTAGGTGGTATTGTCCACTTCACCAGCATATGTGGTGTTCTTGATGGAGATGGTCTTGATCAAAGCCTCTACTGTGTCTTCTGGTGTTGGCTTTGGTTTACAACCTACGAATAGTACGCTCAACATGGCGATACTAAGGAAAAAAAGATTCTTTTTCATGATTGTGAATTGATTAGTATTGTTTATAAAGTTGATGATTATACATTACCATCCCCACTCTGTATTTTGTGAGAGTGTATATCCTTTGGTCTTATATAGTGTGATTTGGCCAGAAGGAATAGGGTTGATATAGTTGCGCTTGATAGGACGCTCGCGTTGACCTAAGGTATTGCGCAAGATATATCCTTCAGTAGCGTTAGGGTCTTCCAGTACTACCTCTGTACCTCTCTTAGGGAAATCGCTCAAGCGGATATATGCACCATAGCGGATATCAGGGTTACAACCATTCCATAGGTAATCGAGTTTGCACCAACGCTTGAGGTCGTTGAGGCGGAAGCCTTCCATGCAGAGCTCTATGCGACGCTCACGGCGGATCTCCCATAACATAGCATCGGTAATACCGCCATCGGCATTTTGCTCGATTTGCATGCGTTTAGGATCATCAAATACCACTCCATTGATAGCAGGTTGGCCACCTACTATTTGCAATGCAGGCAAGTTGACATCCTCGCGTGCGCGAATCTTATTGATTGATTTGTCCAGATCAGCCTGTGTAAATGCTTCACCAGCGAGCAAGTGCAATTCGTATGCTGCCTCGGCGTAGTTGAGCAATACCTCTGCATAACGCACACATGGTGCATCGGTGGTATTCTTCTCTCTAGCCCAAGTAGGTTCTGGTTTGTCCACCTTGCTGTCGTCCATAAACTTGCTCCAAGAATAGCCCGAAAGTGAGTAGTTGAATGGCTGATTGTCCTCGCCCTTGATATAATATTTAGGACGAATACATTGTGCTAGACGAGCATCACGATTAGCAAAAAAGTCATTTGCAGTTGGTGCAACCCAATTAGCATCTTTGCAATATACAGGCAGACCATCGCTAGCCACGAATGCCTCGGCGAGTGAGCGGCTCAATCCCGCTTGTGCCTCGGTATAGGAATAAGCGAGGGTAGAGTGGGCTAGTACACCATCCACATAGTGGCGATGCATAATAATCTCAAGATTGCTACCTAGATCTTCGCTAGTAAAGAGAGCCTTGTAGGAAGGCGTGATTGAATATTTATTAGACTTCATCACGATTTCTGCAGCTGCTTTAGCCATCGTCAAGCATTTTTTAGCCAATTCGGTATCGATATTGTGATACTTGAGGAAAGTACCCTCGCGCAACATAAGGCGAGATGCCATAGCAGCAACCACATAGCGGTTGACTTGCAAAGCACCATCATTCTCGCGTACGCTATCCATAGCATATTGGAAGTCTGCCATGATGCATGAGTCCACATACGCGCGTGGGTCGCGATCCTTATACAGGTAGTCCATGTCCTCTTTGCTAGAGCTGAGCTTAGGAACGCGGTCATACCAAGGTACATCACCATAGCGGAAGACTAGGTTGCTATAGTAGCAAGCACGGAAGAAGCGTGCTACGCCACGCCAGTGGTTCTTAGCCGCAGGAGTAGCATCAATGCGATCAATGCTAGCTAGGGCATAATTGGCTTTGCGGATATTAGAAAAACTCCATGATCCGTCTGACTCTGGTACAACCTCAGGGGTAAGATTCTTTTGTTCTTGATCAGAGGCAAAATCATCGTTGGATGTTTGTCCCATTAGGAACGAACCATGTGATGCTCCTGAACCATATCCAGAGAAGATGGAGGTGTAGAAACCATACATATAGGTGCGAGCTTGATCCTCGTTTTGCCAATACTCCTCATCGGTGAAATCATCGTAAGGAGGTTGGTTGAGGAAACTGTCGCAACTGGTCATCGTAAAGGCCAATACTACAGCCCAAACGGATAGAAAAATATATTTTGTTTTCATATTCATACTATTACAAAGTTTCAACATTTCTGAGTTCATTACAATGAGATTTGCAAACCGCAACTGAGTTGGCGGGTAAATGGATAGATACGACCGAATCCCATTGCACCACCATCACCTGCAGACGTAGCAGTTTCTGGGTCGATTGGCAAATCACCGAGGTGGTCTATCTCGCACACATTTTCAGCGCTGAAATATACGCGGAACTTATTAAAGTGCATTTTCTTGAGCACCTTGCTAGGTAAGCTATAACCAATGGTGATATTCTTCAATCGAAGATAACTCATATCCAATAGATAGCGTGTTTGGCAAAGGAAGTTGAAGCCAGCAGCAGAATATTGTCCAGGTTGGTTGGTCTCTGTCAAGCGAGGATAATATGCGTCGGTGTTTTCAGGAGTCCAATAGTCGGTTTGGTGAGCATAGTATGTACCCTCAGAGAAGTTCCACCCAGGAATCATCATGGTACCAGTAGCCCAATATTGGCGTGAACCTACACCTTGGAAGAAGATGTTGAGGTCAACACCATACCACTCTGCACCGATCTTGAAGTTGTACTCATAGCGTGGAGTAGCGTTACCGATACGGCTCCAGTCACCATGTTTGTCCACGGTCTTGTCGCCCCATGTGATCTCGCCATTGCCGTCTAGGTCTTTGTACTTCACGTCGCCAGGACCATACTTGTAGTCATAGCCATTACTCTTCTCGAAATATTCTTGCGAAGCAATGCCATCTACTAATGTTCCATCTGCGTTGAAATCACTCTCTTGGAAGAGACGGTCGGTAGTAAAGCCCCAGATCTCACCATAGATCTTACCCTCGTAGTTGCTACCATCGATGACAGATGAAGTCTTGCGTGGGTGCTTGGTAACGATGGTGATAGCATCTGCTAGATTAGCAGAGATATTCAGGCGAAGTCCATTAGCAAAACGGTGGTGGTAGTCAATACCGAGTTCCCATCCGTTGGTGGTCAATTGTGCCGCATTCTCGTAAGGAGCAGTAGCACCGAATGTGCTAGGCACTTCGCTACCACCTACTACCATGCCGTCGTTGATACGGCGATATATATCAAAACTTACGCCTAAGTCGTCGTTGAAGAAGCGTGTGTCAATACCACCATTGATGGTCTTGATGGTTTCCCAGGTAAATCCTTCTGCCAATGCAGTAGGAAGACCGAATGTAAGTTTGTTGGTTTCGCCTACAATCCAGCCGCTGTTGGATGAAGCCATAATAGCGCGGAAACGGTTGTCACCAATATCTTGGTTACCGATCGAACCATAAGAAGCACGCAATTTGAGGAAGCTCCAATATGGATTAAGAGCCTCCCAGAAGTTTTCCTCACTAGCTACCCATCCGAGTGAACCTGAAGGGAAGAAACCCCATTGTTGGTCGGTTGGGAAACGTGAAGAACCGTCGAAGCGTCCGTTCAACTCAATCAAGTAGCGGTTTTTGTAAGAATAGTTAGCACGTGCGAAGAAGCCCATAATAGCCCAAGAAGTGTGGCTGCCATAGATAAACTTATCGCCGATAGAGAGGGAGATCTCAGGTTTGTTTTGATCCAACAAATCACGAATCTCTGCATTGAAATAATCCACCTCTTTGTACTCAATATTCATACCAGCAAAAGCGCTGAATGAATGTGCGTCGTTCCAGGTGTGTTTATAGCGAAGTACGGCGTTACCTGCGTGGTAGTTGCGGTTGTATTGGTATTTGTCCACCTTGTTGCGTCCGCTGGCTGCCCAGTTGTCCACGAGTGCCATACCACCACCACTCCAGAAATCCCAACCACCGACAGTACCACCGCGTTGGGTGATATGTTGGTTGTCGAGGTTGTAAGTGTAGTCAATATCCAATGTCAAGTCAGGAGTACCCAACACGAAGGTTGCGCCTACAGAGAAACGCATATAGTCTTTGACATCTGTATCCATACTAGCTGCCGCAGTCTCAGTCACAGAGTTGCGGAATGGATGACCTTCGTAAGTACCATATGGCATGATAGATGGCCAACGATATAGATAATAGAGTGCATCATAAGATGAGGTACCAAAATTAAATGGAGTCTCCAAGTTGGTGCGTGTATAGAGCGCTTTGCTACGTACCTTGAGCCAAGGTTTGATCTCGGTATCGGTAGAATAGTTAACTGAGAAACGGTTATATGAGTCAGGATTTACCTTTACTACACCACCTTGTCCCATATAGCTGAGTCCCATATAGTAGTTGGTCTTGCCAGCAGTACCCGAGAAACTCATGTTGTGTTGTTGGCTGAATGAGAAATCTTTTACATACTCATTAGCTGCATTCCAACTGCGATAGAAGTGAGGGATACCCGATTTGAGTACGAAGTCACGACCTTCTACCATCTCAGGACCTAGATCTACATTGCCAAACATTTGATCCCATTCGCGCATCATATCAATATCATCAGCATCCCATACCAAGCCGCATGCGTTTTGGAAAATGGTTGTACCTGGTGAACGACGATTGCGGGCATCCAATGCCATCTCTGCACCGATATACGATTTAGCGATCTCAGGCAAGGCAGTAGGAGTAGCCCATGAGAAGTTATTAGAATAGGTAACATTGAATTTAGCATCTGTACCAGAACCAGATTTGGTGGTGATAAGAATCACACCAAATGCAGCGCGTGTACCATAGATACTAGAAGATGCAGCATCTTTCAATACAGAGATCTCCTTGATATCATCTGCGTTGATCATAGAGATGTCACTAATCTCTACTCCGTCCACGAGGATCAGAGGTTGGCTACCACCTTCGTTGAGCAATGTACCGACAGCACCACGAATACGGAATTTAGGTGTATCGCCCAAGCGGCCAGATGAGTTGGTAACAGTAAGACCAGCAACGGCACCTTGCATACCCGTACCGATGTTGGCAATAGGACGACCTTCGAGTTGGTCTTCTACGCTAATAGAACCTACTGCTCCTGTGAGGTTAGCTTTGCGTTGTGTGTCATAACCAACCACCACAACCTCTTCCAATACACGAGTATCTTCGCGTAATACAACATTGATAGTAGAACGATTGTTGATACTCTCAGTGGCAGTAGCATAACCAATGTATGAGAACTGCAATTGTGCATCGTTAGGAATATCAATGCTGTAGAAACCATCAAAGTCGGTGATTGTACCATTAGATGTGCCAGTCTGCACTACACTTACACCAATCAATGGTTCGCCTTGAGCATCCGTTACTTGACCTGTAACGATAGCTGCATTGGCTACCAATACAGTAGCCAATGCGATGAATAGAAATGCTAATCGTTTCATTTTATTACTTTGTTTCCGTTAATAATATACATACCTTGTGGCAAGTTGCTATCATCCTCGCCCAAATATTGGCCTGTGATAGTATAGATACCACTCTTGATGATTGCCTGGTTAGCATCCACATTTTCTAGACCTGTGGCAATGATAGTCAATTGATCATCGTCAGGAGCAGATACTGCGCATGTGTATTCAGTAGAAGGCAATGCCCAAGCACTTACGCTACCTGCGCCCGAAGCGTAGATATTACCTGCCACATCAAATACGATATTCCAGCATGATTGTGCGAAGCTGGTCTCAATGCGACCTGCGGCCTCTAGTGAAGGAATGCCTTGTGCATCGTATTTCACATCCCAGATGAGAATGCCACCTGTGATAGCAGTAGCCATCTTGGTCATATCTTGGTTGAATCCAAGTGCACCACGGGTACGACCACCTAGCGCACCTGCTGAATTATAATCCACCTTACCCTCTTTGTTGATGTGAATCAAAGCAGGGATTTCTGCGTTGTCAGCAGAACGGTCTTGGCTGATCCACCAACCATACTCATCAGGTTGGATGAAACTGTTACCATTTTGTTGGAGGAAGTCAGCGTTGTCAAATACGAGTTTGCTTGGTGCTTGTTCCCATGGTGTTGCGAGCTCGCCAATATTGTATTGATACAATCCCATAGGGTGAACGAGTCCAGGCATGTTGATATCCTCGTCAAAGGTGTAGATGACGCGGTCTTTGCCAGTGCCTTCTACCCAGATGTGGCTGATAGAACCGTGGATATCCTTACCATCCGCTGCGGTATAGATACCATTTTCAGCAGGAGTACCGCCGAAGATAGGATTTAGTACGCTGGTGTTAGCAGGATCCATGATGTATGCGTTGTTAGGATATACATCTGCCCACTCTGAGATATACAACATATGGTCAGGACCTACAGTCACGCGGCATGGAGCGCTGACAGCGGCGCACCATTTGTCAGAAGTTACCTTCTCGATCATATCCATAGTAGCGTCGTAGATATAGATAGCTTTGTTCTCTAGCACCTTGTCACCACTAGACTCGGCCACATAGAGTTGTCCAAAGTATGGTGAGTTGTAATCATTGTCAATAGCAAGACCCTTAGATGCCATCATCTTATCAGGCAAGTTGTCGATTGCGCAGAATGCTTCGCCCTCTCCTGGCAATGGTAAACTGGTGGCTTTGAGTGCCCAGTTGTAGGTGCCTTGTGGCAAGCCTGAGAGATTCACTTCAATGCGGTGTGCACCTTGTGTACGGTTCTCCTCTTGGTTGAGAGGACGGGTAGCTACTACTTGTTTTGCTTCGTCTAGGAGTTGCAGTTCTAATCCAGCAGCAGGTGCATTGAGGACATAGGTGAGGATAACCTTGTTGTCAGACAAGGTAGCAGATGACATGCTAGATGTATATGCATTCAATCCCTCTTTGCGTACGCCGGTTTGTACGCCTGGATCTTCTTCCTCTTCTTCACCCGAAACGCGTGGATAAGACTCGCGGTTGAGAGGTACGCGTGTGGTATAGGTGTTGTTGGTCTTTGGCAATGAGTACACCATCAATCGCTCGTTGGTGTTGGATACGATATAGAGGTTACCAGCAGCGTCGAAGTCCATACCCATGGTTACTACTTCGTTTTCGCTCCATTTGATGATATATTTCTCGGTCAATGTAGGTTTGCCAGTAGCATCGTATTCTACTTCCCAAATCTTCACGGTACCATATTCAGTACCCAATGCTACAAGCGAGCCGTCCGCATTGACAGCCATACCACCTTGTTGAACAGCATCCACACCATTGTTGGAGATATTGAAGTCCACTTCACCCTTAGCGTTCACGTGGATCAAACCAGGCTTAGCGTAACTTGAGTTATAACGGTATTGACTCATAAAGAAACCGCCGTGTTGGTCGTATGCCAACTGGCCACTACCGTTCTCCATGAATACATTGGTCATATCCTTATAGATGGTAGCAGTAGGCACTTGCTTCCATGGCAAGCTATCGAGTTCACCAATATTGTATTGCATGATATTACTATATACAGTACCCATGGAGTTATCGCGGTCATAGGTATAGAGCACTTCGTCTTTGCCTAAACCAGTTACATAGCAGTCCATAATAGGGTTGGTAACAACTTTTGAACCAGACTTCAATTGGCCAGTTGATTTGCTGCGTTTACCACCAAAGAGAGTGATGAAGTTGCCTTCAGGCTTAGCAGCCTCCATGATATAGATACCAGCAGAAGTATATGATGAGCTAGGTACGAATACATCGCCGTTAGGAGCTACAGCAGGACGGGTAAGTGCCCATTGGTAGTTGGTACCGGTGTTGTTAGCACCCCATTCTACATTACCATGCCAAGCATTAGCACCTTGGTTGGTGATATCTTGGAAGTCGCTACTGAGGACATAGACGCCCATGCTAGAGTTACGGAAGGATTCAGCTGTACCGTATTCGCATTGTCCAGCCACAGAGTTAGTCACGTAAACGCGACCGAAATAAGGGCTAGCAGGTGTTTTGTCAACAGCTACACCGCGAGGAGCGTAGAATTGGAATATCTCATCATCGTTGCTCACCTTCACAGGGAAAGCTACAGGGCGTGCAGTAGCAGTAATGCTGTAGTGATCAAATGCTGTCTTACCGAATGGGTTAGCTACTTTGTTCGCACCTTTCTTGAGCGCACCAACAGATTTTGTATCCACAATTTCGTTGTTCTTCTCAATAGAAATAGTGACATCGGTAGCATCCTCGTTGAGACGGAAGATGAAGTTCTTACCATCATAGTCCACCTCACCTGCATAGATATTTGCTACAGCAGAAGAGAGTGTTTGGTAGTGTTGCATTACTCCATCAGCCATGGTGATAATGTGCATGGTATAACCATCTACCCAAGCCATAGTATGTACTTGTGGTGCATCGGTTGCGGTAGTTCCAGGATAAGGATCACTGGCAACCTTGGCATTAGCAACACCCTCGGTCACATCATACAATTGGAATTGGATGCCATTGTTTGTTGGCTGAGCCATATATGCGTGATCAGCATAGCGCAAGAAGGAAGCACCTTGCTTAGTACAAACATCTCCTGTAGGAGAGAAAGTAAGTTGCTTATTGGTCAAATCCTCTTTTGCAGTAGAGGTTGCTACTTTTGCTTTGTTAGCGTCCTCATCGTATGTAATCGTATAGAGGGTAGTACCTTCGCCGAGGTAGTATTTACTCTCCCAGCGTGCTGCGCTAACTGCAAATGAATTACCTTTGACACCCAAAACAGAGAATAGTTTGGTAGGGTTTTGCATATTTTCATCCCACACATAGAAAGTACCTTGGTCTTTCACTTTAGCTACGAGGTAGTCATCCGCAGTGAATCCCATGTCGCAAAGTTCGACACCAGTAGGAAGTGGTAACGGAGTGGTAACGGTAAAGTCAAGAGAGTTTTGGGTGATCTTTCCATTTGCCAAAATATAGATGTATCCGTTACGATATAGCGCGCGCGTGATATTATTAGGTGTAGTCTTTACTTCGTTGACCAATTCGAATTCATATTTGTCCAATGCAGCAGCATCGTTATCGGCTTGTGGATAATCCTCTACATGCATACGAACATTCTTTAGGCGCACTTTGACACCAGCAATTTCTTCTGCAGCAACAGTGATTTCTTGAGAATAGGTGCTATATTTATCTTTCGTAACAACCAATTTGTATGTACCAGGGGTAAGGTCATAGAAGGCAAAAATACCATTGTACCAATCATCGGTAGTTTTTTCGGCAATTTTCTTTGTGCCTTGATAGAGTTCTACCTTAGCGCCGTTCAAAGGCAACCATTGGTCGTCGGAATTCTGTACATATACGAATTTAGGTTCGCCCAATACATCCACGAGTTCGTTGCTCGATTTCACCCAACCGCTAATGGTAGCAGTTTGTGGCAATTTCACATCAAACCACTTGTGGAAGTGGTGGAACATACGCAAAGCTTCGAGTTTGCAATAATCATCGTTCATCAAACGGTGTGTCTCTGGAGCATAGTCGTGGAAACTACCTTCGCTAAGGAATCCAGGAACAGTAAGTGGACGAAGAACTCCCAATCCCATATCATCACCATAGAAAGTGAAGTCGCCGCGCAGCAATGGTTTAGGACTGGTCCAAACGGTGAGTTCGTTCAAGATTTGTAAATTACCGCTACTTTCAGCCATCTTATCGCTGAGTGGCACAGTAGGTTGGTCGTTGTATCCATGATAGAGCATCAATAGATAGTTGGTTCGTCCGTTCAATGCATTAGAGTGGATAGATAGGAAGTGATCCACATCGTTTGCGTTGGCTTCTTCTGCAATAGCGCTGAGATCACGGTCGTCACCATTGCGCAATTCTTCTTTCTCTTGCGCTGTAGCGCCAGGGTAATATTCTAAATCACGAATACCAGAGTTGTTGGTGTGGCGTGACATGATAACAGTAGCGCCTGCTTTCTTGAGCATCTCTTCGAGTGCTAAAGCTTTTGAGAGGTTGGATTTGCTCTCCCAATAACCTGCAGGGTTGCTCCATGTTTCAGGTACAGGAACGGTCCAGCAACTACGGTCGTTAGCATCATAACCACCGTGACCAGCATTTAGATAGATCTTGATACCATTGAAGTTGGAGCGTGCAGATGTAGCATATTTGCGTGCTGCTAAGCGGATTGCTTGGCGTTGTTTCTCGCTAGCAATACGAGCTTCTTCTTTTTGAATGAAGTCTTGCTTTTCTACTTCGTTAAGATCGCGAGTTACTTTACCATCAATGGATCGTGAGATGTAACGAATATAGTCAATCTCATCGTGATCTTTGTAAAACTCTTGCATACCCGATACATGGTTGTTGTCCAACCATTTAGGAGCATTCATTCGTCCCATAGAGCGGACATTTTGGCCGTTGATATCGCACACGAATGTGCCATAACGAGCGGTGACATAGACAAGGTGCTTGCCGTCAGGCGAAACACTAGCCCAGAAATAACTAGCATCGTCTCCATTAGGAGCCAATACATAACTGCTTTCTCCGTCAGTTACCAACATCTTCTGATCTTGGATACTCACAGTCGGTTGCGCTACTAGCAGAGTAGTGAGCAGCAAACTGAAAAATAAAGTAAGTTTACGCATGGATTAAATATTTAAGTTAATTGATTATATTGCCTAGTAAGTTGTATGTTTTGTCACCTCGCTTGATGTACACATTACCATTCTCTACCCATTTAACAGAGTTCTCAGTTCCTACAATGATATCCTCTACTGCATTCTCTAAGGAAATAGTAACTCGTTGTGTTACGCTCCATGTATCTCCAGCATTAGGGATTCGTGTTTTTACTCGCCAGTAGTAATCACCTAGAGGTAGATATTGTAGGTTGATTCGCAGTTTGGTTTCAAATGAAGTGTCAGTAACCTCTTGTGCGAAGATGATCTGTTGCATGTCGGGATCTTTAGCAAATTGAATGATATAACTATCAGCTCCCTCTACCGCCTTCCAACGGAAAGTAAATGGAAGTTTTCGGATTATTCCGTCATCTGGATAAAGTCCAGTAGTTGCTATTGGTTGACGGAGTGGCTCGTTTAGTATACGCAGTGCATATTCATTGTTATATTTGTCTAAGACACTGACAGCTATCTGGTGTGTAGAAGCAGAAACTTCAGTTGGTAATTCAAAGGTAGATGTGTAGGAAACTCCCACCAACATATCTCCGCGTGAATACACATTAGGCAAGTGGATAGAGTCATTAGGTACTGCGTAAATAGCAAAATGTAGGTCATTGTCTGAATGAGTCCACGATAATGTTTGATTATTGATGGTAAGATTTTCTACCATTGTGCGTTCCTTAGCAGGTTTCCAGTTGATAGCAGGTGGTAAGGAGATGTGATGAAACTCAGCGGTTTCCTTGGTAAGGTTGACGCGCAATTTGCTACTATTGGTCCATGCTCTTGTGTTGTAGAATATAGCACCAGGTGCACCATCTTTCACTGTGCGATTGTACACTAGCTGATTACGAATCTCGGTAGCGCTAAAAGTACCGTCTTCGTATTTATATAACGCCATACTAGAGTAGAAATGCTTGCCAAAACGATTGCAAATATCGCCCCACCATTTGCTAAGTTTTTTGTAGTCTTGTCCGCCCCCAATCTTCCAATAGAGTTGTGGAGAGAGGTAATCTACGGTACCTTCCTCTAGCCAAGCAACAGGGTCACAGTAGATTTCGGCGTACATGTTTCCTCCGGTGATGTTGTAAGGAAGAGTAATGCCTCTCTTGGATGCAACACTACTATCTGTGGTCCAAATACCAAAAGGAGAAACACCAAAAGTGACCCATGGTTTGACAGATTGAATGGTGTCATATACTGCTTTGATCATCTTATTGACATTTTGGCGTCGCCAATCGCCCACATTCATATCAGCTGGTTTGTATTTAGCTACACTAGCAGCATCTTGATTGGTGGTACCCCCATATGGATAAAAATAATCGTCCATAAGAATACCATCCACATCGTAATTATTGATGATGTCGCCTACAACCTCTTTGATTCTTTGTAGCACTTCTGGTTGTGCAGGGTCAAGGTAGATGTCATTTTTGTAGTAGAGCAACCACTCAGGATGCGTATGTTTGTAATTGAGTTTAGTGGTATCATCGGTGCCAGTCCAATCATATCCGCCACGCTTGCCATAGCGGTAAGGATTGATCCAACCATGACAGGTTAAACCTCGTTTGTGACACTCTTCAATACAAAATTGGAGTGGATCCCATCCTGGGTCTACTCCACGCCCATTGTTCAAATAGCTTGACCATGGTTCATAACTTGATTTGTATAAAGCATCACATGCAGGACGGATATGTAGTAGTACTGTGTTCATTCGGAAGTCTACGCACTTATCCAATAGTCCGATTAGTTCTTTTTGTTGCGCTTCCTTGCCCTTAGTTGTGGATACTGGCCAATCTATGTTAGCCACTGCGGTTAACCATGTAGCACGCATTTCACGCTTTGGATAAACGGCGGATTCTCCAAAGCCCCACATAGCAGTGAGCATAAAAACTAAAAATAGAGTTACTTTTCTCATGATTTATTGATTTTTGCAAAATTCGGCACAAAGTTATATATTTTTTTTCAAATATGCAAACGATTTCTAGTATTATTTTTTTTTTCAATTACTTTAGTAATATTTTGTATTAAGATTGCCAAAAAAGGGTTATTTTTAGCATATGAATTTGCATAATTCAAAAAAAATATCTACCTTTGTCGAGAAAATTGTTCTTTCGTAGAGCAGTATATTTTATAAGAACTTTTCAATTTAATGTTATGAAAACTTTCTTTCGCTTATTTACAATCGCGGCTTTAATGGCAATGGTGTCATGTACCAAACAAATTCCTATGTCTATCCATTGGGAGATGGGTAAAAATGATGTCAAGCCAGGCATTTGTGAGCTTTATTACACGATTACTAATCTCTCTGATCAACCGATCACCAATGAAGGATGGACTTTGTACTTCAATTACATGTCACTACACCCTATTTACACAGAGGGTGATCAGATTTTGCAAACAGAATTGCAAGCGAGTTATCATAGCATTACGCCAACTGCAGATTTTTTGCCATTGATGCCAGATAGTAGCCGTACTTTTAAGCTTCTATTCAAGGGTAATGTTATTCGTCAGACATCGCGCCCAGAGGGCTTTTTCTTGGTAAAAAATAAGAACGGAAAAGAGATTGGTAAGCCCATTTCGATTCCATGTACCTATGCGCCTTTTACACGCCCGGAGCAGATGAAGCGTGGTATCGTGACATGGGAAAAGACGCCTTATGCAGAAGGAGCATATGTGTTTGATTATGTGCAACATATATTAGATGCTCCTACTAATAAAAATGTGCAACCTCTTTTGCCGCAGCCAAAGCAGATTCAGTATACAGAAGGTACTTGCGAAGTGGCTAATGCAGAGGTAATTACTCGTACAGACGCGAATATGGTTAGCGAGGGATATCACATGGTTATCGCACCTACTACTATTACTATCGAGGCAAGTGATGAGGCGGGTATTTTTTATGCTCAACAGACTATCAAGCAATGGGGCGAGGTGATACCTTGTGGTGAGGTGACTGACTATCCAGATCTTCATCATCGCGGCATTATGTTGGATGTGGTGCGCAACTATTATCCAGTGGATTCTATTTTCCGCATATTGGACATCATGGCATACCACAAACTGAATGTACTGCACTTTCACTTGACCGATGATGAGGCATGGCGTTTGGAGATTCCAGGTTTGCCACAACTGACCGATATTGGTTCTAAGCGAGGCTATACCACAGATGAAAGCGAATGCCTACTGCCAATGTACTGCGGCGGTTGGGACCCCGATGCACCAACCACAGCCAATGGTTATATTACACGCGAGAAGTATATCGAATTGCTTAAGTACGCTGGCGAGCGTCATATCCGTGTGATTCCTGAAATCGATATGCCTGGGCATATGCGTGCTGCCAAGAAAGCCATGGGTAAGCTATTGACAGACAGTGCGTTTGATGCACGCGTATATAAGTCTGCACAAAACTATACCGACAATGTGATTGATGTGAGCAAGCCTTATGCGGTGGAGTTTATCGATCATGTGGTGACGGAGATTGTTAAGATGCACGAGGAGGCAGGTCATCCGCTGACGATCTTCAATATCGGAGGTGATGAAGTACCAAAGGGTGCGCTGACGAAAGAGGAACATCAAGCGTTTATTGATGCCGTTTTGGAGATACTGAAGCGCTACAACCTGCAACCAATGGGTTGGGAAGAGATTGATCATTTCTGCCAGCCAGAGAGTGGTGCTATCTGCTATGCTTGGCTCAACAGTGAGAGCAAACCGATGCAATTGGCAGAGGCTGGTTATCAAGTAGTTATCGCAACTGCTAGTCATCTGTATTTTGACTTTGCGTATTGCAACCACCACGAGGAGAAAGGACTCAGTTGGGGCGGATATACCGACGAATACCGTTCGTTTGACTGGCAGCCCGCTCAACACCCCAATATCATCGGTATGAATGCCCAACTATGGGGCGAGGTTATCCGCTCGTTTAGTCAAGTAGAATGGCAGATATATCCAAAGATCTATGGTTTGGCAGAGCGTGCATGGAATAACCGCAGTGCACTCACCTTGGGTGATTATAATCAATTAGTATATAATGTGTTTGTTCCACAATTGGCAATTAGCGGTCGCAATTTCCATATTCAACAGCCAGGTATCAGGTTGGTAAAGACAAAGAACGAACAATTGCAGTTAGATAAGAGTCATGTTCTCCTTGAAATGAATAAGGTTATGACTGGTGGAGAACTCCTATATTGTCTTGATGATGGACCTTGGAGGGTATATAATACTATTGTTGCCATCCCTGCTGAAACTCAAATCGTGAAGGCAAAGGTGCGTTACTTAGGTAAAGAGAGTAACACTACTTGGCTGTGGCTCAATGCCAATCATGAGGTGGATAGTCAGGCAGTAGAGAGGAATACGGGCGCAACTTTCTGATAGAATAAAAACGCGTTTCCCTTGCAAATGTGCAAAATTTTCTGTACCTTTGCACGCTAAAACGAAAATAATATATGGCACAAGACGAAATTCTACAAACAAGCAACTACAACGACGATAATATCGTTCATCTTGATGATCGCGAGCATATTCGCCGTCGTCCTGGTATGTATATCGGTAAACTGGGTGATGGTAAACATGATGACGACGGTATCTATGTTTTGATCAAGGAGACGATAGACAACTCCATCGATGAGTTTCGTATGAACGAAGGTAAGGTGGTGGAGGTGAGTGTGCGTCCATATACCGATGAAGAAGGATATACAGGTGAGATAGTGCGAGTACGCGACTATGGTCGTGGTATTCCTTTGGGTAAGATGGTAGAGGCTGTATCGCTGCTGAATACGGGTGGTAAGTATGACACTAAGGCCTTCAAGAAATCCGTTGGTTTGAATGGTGTGGGTACAAAGGCTGTGAATGCATTGAGTTGGAAGTTTGTGGTGCAGAGTTTCCGCGATGGCAAAACGCGCCGTGCCGAGTTTAAGCAAGGCCATTTGGTGGCTGATACCGATGTGCAAGACTACACAGGTAGCGAGAAGCGAGGTACAATGATCGAGTTTGTACCAGATAACAGCAAGGGATTATTTGAGAACTATCATTTTAGGGATGAATTCATAGAAACGATGATGCGCAATTATGCGTATCTGAATACGGGCTTGACATTGGTGTATAACGGCCAAAAGTACACCTCTAAAAATGGATTATTTGATCTCCTAACTGATAATATGACCGTCGAACCACTATATCCAATCATTCATTTACAGGGTGAGGATATAGAGATTGCGTTGACCCATACCAATCAGAGTGGAGAGGAATATTATTCGTTTGTTAATGGTCAGCATACCGTGCAAGGCGGTACGCACCAAGTGGCATATCGCGAAGCGATTGCCCGCACGATCAAAGAGTTTTTCAATAAGAACCAAGAGTATAGCGACATCCGTAATGGTGTAGTAGGTGCAATCGCTATCAACGTGTCTGAGCCAGTGTTTGAGAGTCAAACCAAAGTGAAGTTGGGCTCAAAAGACATGTCGCCAGAAGGTGGATTGTCGGTGAATAAGTTCGTTGGTGACTTTATCAAGCAACAGCTAGATAACTACCTGCACAAGAATCAAGATGTGGTAGAGACGATGTTGCAAAAGATTCAAGAGTCGGAGAAGGAGCGTAAAGCCATAGCTGGTGTGACCAAGGCTGCGCGTGAGCGTGCGAAGAAGAACCTCTTGAATAATCCGAAGTTGCGCGATTGTCAAGTGCACTTTAATGATGCCAAGCCAACTAAGTCATCCAAAGATGCGGATGATGATTTGCGTCAAGAGAGTAGTATCTTTATCACCGAGGGTCTTTCTGCATCAGGTAGTATCACGAAGAGTCGTGATGTACGCACACAAGCCGTATTCTCACTGCGCGGTAAACCGCTGAATACCTTTGGATTGAGCAAATCGGTAGTGTATGAGAATGAAGAGTTTAATTGTCTGCAATCGGCATTGAATATAGAGGATGGATTGGATGAATTGCGCTATAATAAGGTGATTATAGCTACCGATGCCGATGTGGATGGTATGCACATTAGATTACTGATGTTAACATTCTTCTTGCAATTCTTCCCTGATTTGGTTAAGAAAGGTCACGTCTATATCCTTCAAACACCACTTTTCCGCGTAAAGAATAAAAAGGAGACACGTTATTGCTATTCTGAGGAGGAACGTCTAAAGGCAATAGAGGATCTCAAACCAAATCCTGAGATCACCCGATTCAAAGGTTTGGGTGAGATTAGTCCAGATGAGTTTAAGGGTTTTATTGGCAAGGAGATACGATTGGATCAAGTTACGTTACGCAAAGAGGATGCAGTGAAGGATTTGCTGAATTTCTATATGGGTAAGAACACCACCGAGCGTCAGAACTTTATTATTAATAACCTAGTCGTAGAAGAAGATGTGGAGTAGTATTCTACCATTGATATTATTTGTCCTTCTCGGTATTGTTATCCTTGTTATCTTTGAACTACGAGCGAGGAAAGCCGCCGATAGCGAGCAAGGCGAGCGTCCTATAGCCAATAGCGAAGCGTCCGACAGTCGTAATGAAGACGACGGCTGCTGTGGCGAGCACTTGGTTTGCGAGAGAGAAACACTTCTTCAAACCAATGCTGAAATCATCTACTACGATGATGAGGAGTTGGACGCACTAGCAGGTATAGATGCAACTAACTACACCCAAGAGCAATATCAAATGATTCGTGAAGTGTTTGAAACACTTAAAGCGAGTGATGTTCCAGGTTGGGTACGCAGTATTCAACTGCGTAATATTCAATTGCCGCTAGACATACGCGAAGAGGCGTTGCTCATCGTGGTCGAACGACGAAAAGCATAAATTCCAATAATTGTCATTACCATGCTGACGATGCCCAACCATAGGGTATCGCTTGTGCCTATAGCATCCACTTTCTCCATATCCCAATCAGCACGTTGCGCTACGAAATATAAGATTACTGCCATAGCATTGTTGGTGAAGTGCATCAAGATGGGTACCCATAGACTGCCCGTCCATACCAACATATAGCCAAACAATGCCCCCATCAGCATACGAGGCACAAAACCATAAAACTGCATGTGGATAGCAGAGAAGAGTATCGCAGTACACCATATTGCTAAATGAGGTGCTTTAGCAGTGGGAGAGTCTGAAACTTTGGAACCTTGAAATAGTCTTTGCAGTACCCCTCTAAATGTCAACTCTTCGGCCACTGCTGGCAGTAGTGCCATCAGCGAGATGTTGATAATCAGTCCATTGAAGGTAGTTGTGTTCATAAACTGCTCAGTCAAATGTTTGGCTGTTTCTTCTTGTGTTTTCATCCATACTTCCAGTGGTTCAAG
Source organism: Paludibacteraceae bacterium (assembly GCA_045532735.1). Lineage (GTDB taxonomy): Bacteria > Bacteroidota > Bacteroidia > Bacteroidales > Paludibacteraceae > Colicola. The sequence goes on from JAZSGL010000091.1 coordinate 88,116, forward strand.
GAATGCGGGAAGTGTCATTAGTTCGTTGATATATGCGAGCAGATTAATTGCTGGCAATGCCATAAGCATTAGTAATACTGCAGATCCAGAAACTTTGAAACTCTGAAATTTATCGACCTTCAGCCATTTCATGGGCTCTTGAGACCATAGGTATGCCATACATAGTGGTGGTAGTAAGAACATTGCTGCGGATTGGGCGAACTGTATCCACTTAAGTGCGTTGACGGATAGTGGTTGTTCAAACAAGAATATAATTCCCGCAGCGAACATACTAAATAGTAATGTACATCCTAACCATTGGAGTGTTTTTATCATCACATGTGAATGTTCATATTTTCCTTGAAGTGTCATATAATAATAGATAATAAATTGTGGTAAAAAAAAGAGCAGTCGTGAACGCACGAGTTGCTCCTATTTGTCGGGATGACAAGATTTGAACTTGCGACCTCCGGTCCCCCAGACCGTTGCGCTACCGGGCTGCGCCACATCCCGCAGAAAAAGTTCAAAGCCGTAGTAGGCCTTGAACTTTCCTCTTTTTAATTACTCAGCAGCTTCAGTAGCCTCTGCCTCAGCGGCAGCAGCCTCTTGAGCAGCCTCTACGGCAGCAGCAGCGAGTGCATCAGCAGCCTCTTGGCGCTTCTTTGCTACCTCAGCAGCTTTAGCCTTGTTGGTCTCTACCTCTTGGGCGAGCAATGCTTTTGCAGCTGCAGCTTTCTTGTCTGCCTCTGCTTGGCTGATCTTACCATTCTTAGCACCCTTTTGTGCTTTCCAAGCGTCGAAACGCTTTTGAGCCTCCTCAGCAGAGAATGCACCCTTAGCAACGCCACCGTTCAAGTGCTTCATGAGCATAACGCCCTCGCCAGAGAGGATGTTGCGAACAGTGTCAGTAGGTTGTGCACCAACATTTACCCAGTACAAAGCGCGATCAAACTTGAGATCTACTTTAGCAGTGTTGTTGTTTGGGTTGTAAGAGCCAATGCGCTCAATGTACTTGCCATCACGTGGCGAACGGCTGTCTGCTACTACGATGTGGTAGTAAGCATAGTCTTTGTGACCGTGACGAGCCAAACGAATTTTTGTTGCCATTTGTTTTTGTTATTTGTGGACTACAACTGCTCGAGTTGCATGTCCGGGTTAATATTAATGGTATGCTTTTTACGCGAAAAAGCGTGCAAAGGTACTGCTTTTTTTTTATATCTGCAAATAATTTGCAAAAATAGTGCATTTTATTGTTTTTCAACCAACACAAAATCAATTAGTTTTCGTTCAATATCCACCTTAGTTACCCTTACTCGTACAGGATCAGATAGTGTATATGTTTTTCCGCTACGAGCAGCTATTAAGCAATAGTTCTCCTCGTCGAATTGCATATAATCATTGCGTTCGATGGTGCGAATAGGCACCAGTCCTTCCGTCATAGTTTCAGTGAGTTGTACAAAGAGTCCGAACTCGGTTACACCGCTGATGATGGCATCAAACTCCTCACCGAGGTGGTTGTTGATCCATCGGGCATGCATCTCTTTGATAGAATCACGCTCCGCCATCTGAGCTGCTAATTCACATTCCGAGCAGTGTACGCATGCTTCTTCTAGTTCCTCTCGCTCGTGGCGGCAGAGGGCCTTGGATTGTAGCAAGTAGCGTGACACTAGTCGGTGTACCATCATATCGGGATAACGACGGATAGGCGAAGTGAAGTGGGTGTAGTAGGGAAATGCTAGGCCGTAGTGCCCGATGTTGTCGGTGGAATAAACCGCTTTAGCCATTGCACGGATAGTGAGAGTCTCTACCAATGATTGGCATGCTCTGCCCTGGCAGTCGTCAAGCAACGCGTTGATGTGCTTGTGGGTTGTTTTGCTGTTGGACGAGGTCTTAAGCTGCAGACCAAAGCGCTTGATAAAGGTGCTGAGTCGGCCTATTTTCTCTGGGTCAGGGTTGTCGTGTACGCGGTACACGAAAGGCTTGGATGGCTCTTTGGTTTCGCCCTCTTTATCTTTCTTTTTCTTGCCAATCTCTGCTGCTACGATGCGGTTGGCGAGAAGCATGAATTCTTCAATCAAGTGATTGGTGTCAAGCGAGTTGTGAAAGAATATATCGGTAGGTTCGCCCTGGTTGTCAAGGCGGAAGTGCACCTCTGGTGACTCAAAGTTGATTGCCCCTTGGCGGAAGCGATTGGCACGCAGTTGCTTAGCCAATGTATCCAATACATGTAAGGCCTCCGATAAGTGTTTGTCGTTGGATCCAGGGAATAAAGAGGCAGTATTCTCCAAGATGTCTTGCGCTTGTCGATAGGTTAGGCGGAAGTCTGAGCAGATAACTGTTCTGCATATCTTGTGGCGTATCACTTTGGCGTTGGGGTCCATCTCTACCACCACCGACATGCAAAGTTTATCTTCATTAGGGCGAAGACTGCACAGCTCGTTGCTCAATCGCTCGGGCAACATAGGGATTACTCGGTCCACGAGATAGATACTTGTGCCTCGCTGGTAAGCCTCGTCATCTAATGCTGTTCGTTCTTGTACATAGTGCGTAACATCCGCAATGTGGATGCCTATCTGATAATTGCCTGTGTCAAGGATCTGAAATGACAACGCGTCATCAAAATCCTTTGCCTCGTCGGGGTCAATGGTGAAGGTGAGTATATCTCGCATGTCACGACGACGCAGAATCTCCGTAGAGATAGCGTCTTGTGGTAATCTCTGTACATCCTCCATCACTTCATCGGAGAAACTAGCGGGAAGGGTGTATTCGGGGTCTTTATTTTCGATAAGGTTGTGCGACCTCTTTGAGGGATGTTGATTCATGTTTTTGCGTTGTGTCGCTTTTTCTCGTCGAAGTCTTTTAGCTATAAGATCTTTTGTTTTCATTATATGGTTACTCATTGTCAATTCGTGTTTTTCTGTACAAAAACTATGCAAAACCATGCATTTTTATGTTTTATGGCATAACATTGTGAAAACCTGCCAACTTTTTTGCTGAAAATTTGCGTGTTTGCAATATTTATTGTACCTTTGTCCAGATTTTTAGTACTTTAGGTGGTTTATTTTTTATAAAATTTCTGACAGTATGAGCGTACTACAGAATATGACAGCGATCAAGATGTTGCAGTTGAAGGCGTTTAAGTTTCAACTTAATAACCCTTTCAAGTGGGCCAATGGATGGGCGTCTCCTGTTTATTGCGATGATCGAAAAATATTGTCTTATCCCAAAATTCGCGATTTTGTGCGTATTGAATTAGCGCGCACCATCGCGGAGATGTATCCTGATGCAGATGTGATTGCGGGCGTGGCGACGAATGCGATTGCGCATGGTGTGTTGGTGGCTGAGCAATTAGGACTTCCGTTTGTATATGTGCATCCTACGCCTAAAGATCATGGTTTGGAGAATCAGATAGAGGGGGAATTACGCCCTAGACAGAGTGTGGTGATTGTAGAGAACCAAGTGAATGTGGGCAGCAATTGTTTGAAGGTGGCAAAAGCATTGAAAGATAGCAGTTGCAAGGTGCTAGGGGTAGTAACAATTTTTGATTATGCATTCACCAGTACTTACAAGAAGTTTGAAAAAGAAGGTATTGATCTAATCGCATTGACCAATCTGGAGACTGTTTTGCACCATGCGGAGAATATGAACATGATTGATAGCGAGGATAGTAAAGCTATACACGCGTGGCAACGGAAACCATCTAAATGGACAAAATAGACTATGGCTGATATTAAATATGAAAGTAAGATAGGGCAGATAGTGGCCAATGATGCTGCTGTGTATGCTGTGTTGAGTAACTTGGAGAATATCAATCGTTTTCGAGATGCGATACCTCAAGACAAGATACAAGAATTAGAGATATCATCTGATCGTATCCGCTTTAAGGTAGAAGGATTGGGACAGAAGATCGCGGTTGTGATTTTGGAAAAAGAGGAATATAAGACAATTAAGTTTGGAGCGGAGAATTTACCTATACCTTTTAATGTGTGGATACAACTCAAGCAAGTGGCCGAAATGGACACTCGCATTCGCATCACAGTCAAAACAGATATGCCTGCGATGTTTAAGATGATGTTTGACAAGAAAATACAGCAAGGTCTTGATCAGGCTATAGATATGTTATGTCAGATTCCTTATAATAACATTTAAGACTATGAGTAAAATTAAACGAAAACTTCGTATTCATCGTGAAGGCAGAAATATAATTGTCGGTTTGACATTCTTGATCTTTGCAATCAATGTACCTATTTATATGTATGTGGCGCATTGGGTATTTGCGATTGTATTACTATTATCTGCTGCATTGCTCGTGTTTGTGACTTATTTCTTTCGAAATCCAGTTCGTATCTTGGAGGTGGATGATCCTAATTTTTTGATTTCTCCTGCAGATGGACGCGTTGTGGTGGTGGAGCCAACGATGGAAAACGAGTATTTTCACGAAAAGCGTTTGCAGGTGAGTATTTTTATGTCTCCATTTAATGTGCATGCGAATTGGTATCCTATTGAAGGTACAATATTAGTGTCGGAGCACCAAAAAGGAAGTCATAAGGGAGCTTGGTTGCCCAAATCAAGTACAGAAAATGAACGCTCTTTAGTAGTCATCGAAACTCCTAATAAGGCGCAGTTAGCTGTTCGTCAGATTGCTGGTGCAATGGCACGCCGTATTGTGACTTATGCCAAGGCTGGCAAACATTCTCATCGTAACGAGCATTTAGGTTTTATCAAGTTTGGTTCGCGTGTTGACATGTATTTGCCACTTGATACAGATATTTTTGTAACGGTGGGCGAACATGTCAAAGGAAATGAAACTATTATAGGCAGATTAAATTCGTAAACTAAAACTATAACTCACAATGAATAAGTTTGAATCTCTTTTCGCAGAATATCCTTGCGTTCTTACTGACGAATCAGTAAAGGCATCAGTGGCTGAAATTTTAGCCAAGCATTTCAATGAAAATAACAATATTGAAGTATGGAAGCAATGTTTGCATTCTATTGATCTTACTACATTGAATGGCGATGATACCACGGAAAAAGTCGAAACAATGGCGCAACATGTCAATGAGTTTGAAGATAATTTTCCTGGAGTGCCAAATGTAGCTGCTATGTGTGTATACCCTGCTCTGGTGCAGACGGCTGCAGATACGCTGACCGAGCCAATCGGTATTGCTGCGGTAGCTGCGGGCTTTCCTGCTTCGCAAACATTTATTGAGATTAAGGTAGCCGAGGCAGCTATGGCTGTGGCTGCGGGTGCTACTGAGATTGATATCGTCATTTCTATCGGCAAATTTCTTGAGGGTAACTATCAAGAGGTATTTGACGAGATCTCTGAAATCAAAGCGGCTATCAAAGACGCACATCTCAAAGTTATACTTGAGACAGGCGCACTCAAAACAGCGGAAAATATCTACAAAGCATCTATCCTTGCCATGGCTGCGGGGGCTGATTTTATTAAGACTTCAACTGGTAAAATCGCGGTTAATGCTACACCAGAAGCTACATACATCATGTGTACGGCTATCAAGGATTGGCAACTAAAAACAGGCAAGAAGGTATGCTATAAACCTGCTGGTGGGGTAAGTACGACCGATGAGGCTGTGCAACACTACACCTTGGTAAAAGAGATTCTTGGTCAAGATTGGCTCAATAATGAGTCATTCCGATTTGGCGCAAGCCGATTGGCTAACAATCTTTTGACCAGTATTTTGGGTAAGGAAGTCAAATACTTCTAAGAATAATGTTTGCGATTTTGGATTGTCCTGTTAGGTTGGGGTGAATACCATCTTCGCATAAATAGTATTTGCCATCGCCTAAGGTGGTGGTACAATCGATTAAGACGCAGTCAGTAGTGTTTGCAACGCGCTTGACTGCGTCGTTGTATAGTTCGTGTCCTGCCCAAATAGTGCTTATGTTTCCTTTTAGCCACTTCATTACATTGGATTTTTGCGCATCGGTAAATGTGTAGGTGAAGAAATCAAAATATCGTTGTGCATCAATAGGGGGTAGCGACATGATTAATGGGGTATATCCCATATCTCGAACCTTATTTATAACGCGCAGATAGGTCTTCTCAAAGATGCGTACTGGCGTTTTAGGAGTGTGTGCACTTTCTGGATCGTCCGCAATAGCTTTCCAATCATAGTCGCTATCATTGCCTCCGTAGCACATTAATATGTATTTAGTTCCGTCTAAAGTATCTATATGACGATCCAAGATGCGTTCGCCTACTTCAATGGTGCACCCCATCTTGCCTAAATTTACCACTTCACAATGTAAGTTATCTGCAACATGGTCTACTATATTATGATCGGACAATGAATAATGTCCATGACCATTTTCCTCTTTAGTGAATAATACTCCTTTGATAATGGAGTCTCCTAATGCTGCTAACTTCTTAACTGAATTCATACTATTTCAATCTTTTATTAGAGTAATACGTACATTTTTTTTTACTGCGTTGCAAAATTACTGCCATTTTTTTATTGTGGAAAATCTTTGTGATAATACGGCATAGTTTTTGTGGAAAAGTTAAAATATAGTGACAAAATGTTTATATTCGTGACAAAAGGCACATATGTGTTGTTTCGTCACTTTAAAAAATGTGACATAAAAATGAGTAAATTCACTCCAATTATGACTGCTTTGCGCAGTAATCTAGTTTTTGTTTTGGCAATCCCTATTTTTTGGTTGTCATTTGTCATGCTTTATCAGCCACTAAACCTAGTAGGTTTGCTAAACATGGGAGGGGATAAGTTGAATTTCAATGCTACAATAATAATGTGTATCCTATTAGGGGTGATGATTATTTCGCGAGGGGTATTTGTCGTTATACATCGTACATTGAATCTAAATTGGTGGAAGATGGTCCTTTGGGAACTAGCAGAATTAATTACAATGAGCCTGTTCTCTGCACTTTATCTTACATTGATGTACCAAGGTGATTTTACTTATTTTCAGATGGTGGGGCATACCCTGTTTTATCTCTTGATTATCACGATCTTTCCGTATGTTATATTTAATTTAGCATTTGCCTATAAGGGTGTGCTTGAGCAAGATACACTTTATGACGATACATTGATGCGTTTTGTGGATAGTACCCAAAAACTCAAATTGATGATTGCATCTTCTGCTGTTTTGTATGTTGAGGCTGATGAAAATTACGTACATGTACGGTATATGGAAGGCGAGAAACAGAAGGACTATCCGCTACGTGCGTCAATGAAGTCTTTAGAGGAACTAATGCAGAAGCACGGATTAATCAGGTGTCAACGTAGTTATTATATTAATCCACAACATATCAAGGTGTTGCGCCGAGATAAAGAGGGAGTGATATCCGCTGAATTGGATGTGCCGAACCAAAAGTCAATCCCTGTTTCGCCAAGATACTATGATTCTTTAGCTAAATGGCTATAAATAGTTAGTGATTAATTAGTGATTACTTAGTGATTAGTTAGTGATTCGTGTGCTTTTGAGCAAAAATGATAAATTGTAGATGCTAAATTTTGTGAATTGTAAATATTTTAGTACCTTTGCAGCATGAAAAAGTTTTATATTGAGACATATGGCTGTCAGATGAATGTGGCAGATAGCGAGGTGGTTGCTGCAATCATGCAAACTGCTGATTGTGAGTTGACGGATCAGATTATCAATGCTGATGTCGTAATTCTTAACACATGTTCAATCCGTGATAATGCTGAGCAGAAAGTGCAACATCGTTTGCAAGAATTGAATGGCAAGAGTGGCAAGGGAAAAATTATTGGTGTAATTGGTTGTATGGCTGAGCGTATGGGCGAAGAATTGGTGCGTGATTTAGGGGTGGATTTTGTCGCGGGACCGGATGCCTATTTGGATATTCCTAATCTGCTAGCAATGTGTGAGAAAGGTTTACCTGCAATCAATATTGAGTTAAGTACTACCGAAACTTATCGCGAGGTCATGCCAGCGCGTATTGGTAAGCAAATATCTGGTTTCGTGAGCATTATGCGTGGATGTAATAATTTTTGTTCTTACTGTATTGTGCCTTATACCCGTGGTAGAGAGCGTAGCCGTGATGTGGAGAGTATTTTGAATGAGGTACGCGACTTGCAGGAAAAAGGTTACAAAGAGGTGACACTCTTGGGACAGAATGTTAATAGTTATAGGTACGCGCGCATACGCGAGAATGGGGCAGAAGAAACGATTGGATTTGCGCAATTACTCGCTCAAGTAGCTGAAGCGGTGCCAAATATGCGTGTGCGATTTACTACTTCACACCCTAAAGACATGTCGGATGAGACGTTGGAGGTTATTGCAAAATACAAGAACCTGTGTAAGTTTATTCATTTGCCTGTGCAGAGTGGTTCAAACAAGATTCTAAAATCCATGAACCGCAAATATACACGTGAGTGGTATTTAGATCGTATTGCAGCAATTCGCAGAATTATCCCTGATGCTTCTATTGGTACGGATGTATTTTGCGGCTTTCATGATGAGAGCATTGAGGATCATCAAGAGACCCTTTCTCTCATGCGAGAAGTAGGATTTGATACTGCTTTTATGTTCAAGTATAGTGAGCGACCTGGCACGCATGCACAAAAACATCTACCAGATAATATCTCAGAGGAGGAAAAGGTAAGACGCCTCAATGAGATTATTGCTTTACAAAATCAATTGTCATTTGAGAGCAATCAAAGAGAAATTGGAAAAGTGGTTGAAGTTCTAGTAGAGGGGTATTCTAAGCGTAGCCGAGAGGATATGTACGGAAGAACATCTCAATATAAAACAGTCGTTTTCCCACGAGAAGGACGCAAGATAGGAGAGCTCGTTTTAGTGAAAATAGAAGAGGCAAGCGCGGCTACTTTAAAGGGAAAACTTGTATAATGGGTTGATTTTTAGTTAAAATAATATATTTTTTAATCAAAAAAGGCATTTTTTTTCTAAAAAATTTGCATGATTGATAAAAATGTAGTACCTTTGCACTCGAAAACAATAAATTTTCATAGTTAAGGTTTAGGTTTAATGGCAACGAGAGGCTGGGAAGTTTCTCGTTGTTTCTTAAACAATCGCAAAATGAAGATATTGTTTTCTTATTTTTTTTGTATATATGAACGAGTTAGATAATAAAAACCAAGAGAATCCATTACTCGTAGATTTGAGTGATGCAGAGGAGGCTCGCAAAGCTTTTATTGCGAGTGAAATTTTTAATCGTAAATATTAAAGATAAATATGGCAACAACTTACATGACCGCAGAAGGTCTGCAAAAATTAAAAGATGAGCTCCAATTCTTGGAGTCGATAGAGCGTCCTCGCGTGATTGCAGCGATTGCAGAAGCACGCGATAAAGGTGACTTGAGCGAAAATGCTGAATATGATGCAGCAAAAGAGGAGCAAGGTATTTTGGAGAGCAAGATATCATTAATCAAATCTAAAATTGTAGATGCTCGTATTATTGATGAGACAGATATCAATACTGATGAAGTACAAATTTTGACCAAGGTGCGAGTTTTGAACTTGAAGACCAATCAAGAGAAAGTATATCAATTGGTTACTGAAGGTGAGGCTAATATTGTTGAAGGTAAATTGGCCACTACAACTCCGATTGCAAAAGGTTTGCTTGGCAAGAAAGTGGGCGATATAGCAGAAGTGGTAGTTCCTGCTGGCAAATTGCAATTTAAGGTGTTAGAAATTAGTATCTAATAAAGTAGCTAAAGCGATGACTATTTTTACAAAGATTATCAATGGCGAGATTCCAAGCTACAAAGTGGCTGAGAATGATAAGTTTTATGCCTTTTTGGACATTAACCCATTGCAAAAAGGCCATACATTGATTGTGCCTAAATTAGCGGAGCCTGAAGCTGATTATATATTTGACTTAGAAGATGATATCTTGAGTGAGATGTTAGTGTTCTCAAAGCAAGTAGCGTATGGTATCAAGGCTGCGACAGGTTGTAAGCGTGTGGGTGTAGCTGTAATTGGCTTGGAAGTGCCACATGTACATATGCACTTGATTCCAATCAATAAAGAGGGTGATATGTCTTTTGCTAATCCAAAGATGACATTGCCTTCTAATGAAATGGAAGAAATAGCCAATTCAATCGTAGAAGCAATAGGATGTTGAAAAAAATGACTGCATGAACAGTCATTTTTTTCATGGTGTAGCATATGATTACTTAGGTAACCAAGTTTGGCTTCTACCCAATACTCCTGCTTTATCTAGGGATCCACGAAGAATAAGTTTCCCGTCTTTTAAATATACTTTTGCGTAATAGAATTTTCCATTGTCAGGATCAAGAACCCTGCCTCCTCGCAGTTCACCGTCTTTCAGTTGCATATCACGAATAATAGTGAGTCCCACGATAGGTTGGTTGTGTTCTGCTCCTTCACATTCTTCACAAACTGCTGTTGTAGCGTCAGGACCAAATAGTTCAATAATATCTCCATAATACTTACCGTTATCTGCTTGATAAATACGGACAACTGATTTTTGTTCCCCAGTAGAATCATCTACAGTAATCCATTCACCCAAAATAGGGGTTTGGGCCAATATTGTAGTAGCAAAAAATAGTGCTACGACTAGAAAAAGATTTCGTTTTTTCATAAAATTTACTATTTGTTTATAGGGTTATTATTTGAAAACTCGCGGCAAAAGTACAAAAAAATACTTGAATATACCAAATATATTGCGAAATATTTTGATATTTGCCCAAAAATAAGTAATTTTGCGGAGTGATTAATTGACTTAAAATGTATGAAATTAGTATTTGCATCCAATAATCAACACAAATTAGAAGAAGTGCGTCAGATACTTCCGATTAGTGTGGAAGTAATCAGTTTGCGGGAAATAGGTTTCGTGCAGGAGATAGATGAAACAGGCACAACTTTGGAGGAGAATTCCGCATTAAAGGCTCAAGAAGTCTGGAGTTGGCTGATAGATAATTCTTTGTTAGAAAGTATAGATGGTGTGTTTGCAGACGATACTGGTCTAGAAATTCTTGCGTTAGGCGGAGCGCCTGGTGTACGCACCGCGCGTTGGGCTGGAGATGATGCTTGCGATATCAACAACCGACAAAAAGCATTATACGAATTAGAGGGTGTAGCTGATAGAACTGCGCGTTTTAGAACGGTGGTGTCTTTAATTAGAAACGGAGAGATACTGCAAGTCGAAGGTGTTGTGAATGGACTAATAGCTATCGAGGAAGAAGGAAATGGTGGTTTTGGGTATGATCCTATATTTATTCCAGAAGGTTATGATAAGACTTTTGCATCACTATCTTCTAAAGAGAAAAATGCTATTAGCCATCGAGGAAGAGCGATGGAGGAATTGAGAAAAATAATAGAGAATATATGATTATGAAGAGGGTAGGGGTGATAATTTGGATACTTTTATTGTGCGTGGGAAATCTGCTTGCAGTAGAATGCTGGCAAACACATTTTGCATACAATAGTGTGCAAGTTATAGCAATGGATAAAGATGAGGTATATGCTCTAGCCAATGGTAAACTCTTTTCAATTAATCAGCAGAACGAACACTTGACTTTGTTTACAAATTTTTCTGGTTTACATGGAACGGAGATTGTATATATTGCATATGATGATTTGCGCGAGCAGTTATTGATATTTTATGCAGATGGAAAAATAGATATTCGTCGTAATAAGAAGATGCATTATGTGTCAGACTTATATAACAAACAAATGACATGCTCTAAGAGATGCAACAATGTTACCATACGAGGTAATTTGGCGTATTTGGCGATGGATTTTGGTATTCTCACATTTGATCTAGAGGCTTATGAATTCGTTGATACATATTATATTGCTCCAGAGGCACAAGATGTACGTGTGATAGATGTAATGTTTGTCGGGGATAGTATTTATGCGCAAACACATAGTGCGATTTATACAGCTCACATAGAGGATAATGTAGTTGATTTTAGGAATTGGAATAAATGTCAAAAACTACCTCAACCATTTGACATTAAAAAAGGTAAAGAATATGTAGATGTTGATGGTGGAATATGGAAGGTGGCAGGAGAAAAAGGGGTGTCTCGTGATTTTGTCACAGGTGAGCATACTTATTATTTACCAAAGGGGCCTTGTGTGAATAATCCATATAACATAGAAGTAGCAAATGGAAAGTTGTATATGGTGCCAGGTGGTCGTTGGGCATCACAAGATAAGAGACCTGGAAATGTGATGATTTATGAGAATGGCCAATGGACCAATATTACTAATAGCTACATTGAACAACAGACCAATAAATCGGCTTTAGATTTTATGGATGTGGCGGTGGACCCTCAGGACCCTTCTCATTTCTTTGTTACTAGTTATGGTACGGGATTATATGAATTCCAAGACAGCTTATTAGTAGGGCATTACACAACAAATAATAGTATTTTAAGTTCTGCAGCGCCTAATATTCCTGAGCGTTATACGCGACTAGAGAGTGCTGCTTATGATGACGATAATTGTTTATGGGCCTTGGTGAATGGTGAGGTTGATACTACACTTGTTTGCTTCTTGCCTAATGGTGGACAACGAGGCGTAAACTTATATTTAGACCCAGCTACTCGCTTTTTTATTCATACATCAAGCAATATGGTAATTGATGCAGTACACCCTGAGAAAAAATGGATGGTATCGTGTCGAAATATACCTGCTGTCGTACAATTGGATGATGGGGGGACGCCATTTGATGCACAAGATGATAAATGTAAAGTACAATCAGAGTTCCATGACCAAAATGGTAATGTGATCATACCTGAATATTTCTATGGTTTAGATCAAGCTCCCAATGGTGATATCTGGGTGGGATCTTCGTCTGGACCTATTATAATTCCAACATCGGTAGATTTTTTGCAATCTAATCAGTGCCTTCGTTTGTCTATCCCGCTGTCTGATGGCTCCAACTTATTGGATGTAGAGCGAGTAAATACTTTTGCGTGGGATAAAGAGATGAATATTTGGATTGGTACCCAAACGGGGGGCGTATATGTTCTCACAGAAGATGCATCTGAGTTGTTAGCACATTATACAATTGAGAATTCGGTAATGCCATCTAATTCTGTGCTTTCATTGGCCTATGATTCGTTGCGCAATAAGATGTTTATAGCAACGGGCATGGGATTGGTTTCTTATACACAAGATTCGAATATTAATGTAGGTGTAGATGTTTATAATGAAGACGAAGAATCATTTGGTAGTATGTATCAATGGCGCTCACATGCAGCATTTTCGAAGATTGATGAGGTAGTCGTGATGGGAAATAAAGCATATGGTTTGTCGGCAAATTCTTTGTTTTCTGTGGATAAAAATGATGGCGAAATAGAATATTATACCAAACTAAATGGATTGAATGGTACTGTGATCGACCATATTGCTTATAATGAGTCTTTAGATCGAATGTTGATTACTTATCGCAATGGACAAATAGATATAATGACCGCGGATGAAACCGTATATAATATTTCGGATTTGTATTTGAAGCAAATGAGTGTGTCTAAGACGGTTAACGATATTTGCATGTACAAAAATAAAGCGATTTTGGCCATGAGTTTTGGTATATTAGTGGTGGATCTCGGGAAATTTGAAATATCTGACACCTACTATATTGGTAATGAGGGTGCAGAGTTGTTTGTGGATTATATAGCAGTGGCAAACGAGATGATCTATGCGGCAACAAAGGAGCGGATATATTATGCTTCGCTAACCGACAATCTAATGGATTATGAAAATTGGAAGATTTTATATTATCCTGAGGATGGTATTGTTAGTGGTATGCGGGCATATGCGGATAAACTACACATGTTGATAGATCACAAACTATATGCATTGTGCGAAGACGGGTGGCAGGCGAAACCAATAACAACGAATAATCCACCCCTCTTTCGTAGTTTATGTACAACTAAAAATGCGCTATATGCGCTACCATATAACAGATATGGTGCATGGAGGGTGTATGAGGATACTGTAAGTTTACATCTAACTTACGGCTATAATTATGCTGTCCAAGAAGATGGGGATTATTACTGGCTAGGATCACATGCTAATGGATTAATACATCTTCAAAAATCAGAAGGGTCTAAATATCAGTCGGATATACAGGAGTATTATCCGGATGGCCCGTTGAATAATTTTGCCTATCGTTTACGCTTCTTTGGCGATAAATTATATATGCTTCCTGGAGGACGCTGGGCGAGTCAATATAAGCGCCCAGGGGATATTATGATTTATGAAAATAATGAGTGGACGAGTATCAAGAATGCTGATTTAGAAAAAGCGGTTGGAGGACATAAGTTGCTCGACTTTATGAATGTTGCGCAAGATCCTACAGACGCGGATCATTACTTCATTACAACTTACGGTACTGGCTTGTTGGAAATGAAGGGGATGAGTGTTGTTAATCTTTATCTACCATCAAATAGTGGACTTTTATCGGCTGATCCTAAGAATCCAGAAGCGTATACTCGAACTGACGGCGCAATGTATGATGACCAAGGTAACCTATGGTTGTTGAATCTTGGTGATGAAAGTGGTAAGGTGCATGTTGTTTCCCCAAACGGGATCTGGCATTCATTTGATTTATATAATAATAGAGATCGCATCCAATTACATACGGCTGGTGAGATTTTTACTGATATTCGAAATTCGCAGTGGAAATGGATTCCGGTTTTACGGGCGGGTGCTGGCATGATTCTATTACAAGATAATGGTACTCCTACCTATCATGGTGATGATAATGTGATATATCGTACAAGTTGGATAGATCAAAATTCTAAAATAATTAATCCGTCTGAAGTTCGTGCTGTTGTTCAAGACCAAAATGGTACAATTTGGATAGGAACATCGTCTGGTATTTTTGCCATTCCATATTATGTGGACTTTACAAAATCTAATCAATGTGTGCGGGTTGTAATTCCCCGTAATGATGGTAGCGGATTGGGGGACTATATGTTAGACAATGAGCAAATAAATGCTATCGCAGTTGATGGAGCTAATCGATTGTGGGTAGGTACTGCAAATTCCGGAATATTCCTATTGAATCCTATTGGAGATATTGAGAATATTCAAAATTATACAATGGAAACAGTAGCTCATTTTACAACGGATAATTCTATTTTGCCAACGGATGAAATAATCTCCATTGCTATTCAGGAGTCAACAGGAGAGGTGTTTATAGGAACTGGAGGAGGATTAGTGTCTTATATGAGTGATGCTTCGAAGCCTCTAGATACATTTGACGAACTATATGCGTACCCAAATCCAGTTCTTCCCACATATCAAGGATATATAACAGTCAAAGGTATGATGGAGAACTCTGATGTACGGATTATAGACTCTAGTGGAAACCTAGTAAAAACTATACAAGCAAATGGAGGATCAGCTGCTTGGGATGGTTTGAATGCGAACGGACAGCGTGTGGCATCTGGAGTTTATACAGTTTTATGTAACACCAGAAGTGGAAAAGGACACGGAAGTGTAAAGGTATTGATAATGAACTAGCGAAAAGTCAATTTCGTATTAACTTCATAAATTCTTCTCTTGTTTCAGGTCGATTAAAGGCACCTGTAAAATCACTCGTAGTAGTAATGGCATGTGGCTTTTGTACCCCACGCATCTGCATGCATAGGTGCTCGGCTTCAATTACGACCATGACTCCAAGAGGATTAAGTGTGTTCTGAATACACTCCTTGATTTGCGTTGTCATGCGTTCTTGCACTTGCAGTCGGCGAGCAAATACATCCACTACACGAGCAACCTTGCTTAGCCCTGTTATTTTACCATTAGGAATATATGCTACATGAGCTTTACCAAAAAAGGGCAACATATGATGTTCGCATAATGAATAAAACGGAATATCTTTTACCACGACCATTTGGCGATAATCCTCCTCAAACAATGCACTCTGAAGTATTTCTTCTGCATTTTGGTGATAGCCTTGAGTAAGAAATTGCATTGCTTCTCCTACTCGAGTGGGTGTTTTGACAAGTCCTTCGCGCTCAATATTTTCGTTTATCAAACGAAGAATTTGTTCAATATGATGTGCGATCTGTAGGGTGGTATCTTCAGTCGGAATAAATGGTGCGTTCATCGTAAATATAGTTTAATGCAGAACAATAACTTTATCCGGAACGACATAAGTACCGCTTTGTAGTTCTGGATATAAATCTAGTAGAGTTTGTTTGTATTGATTGGCTTCTTCTCGCGTACGGAAATTGCCGATTCGTACTTTCCAAAACGGAGGTTCAGAGATCACATACACTGGGTGAGATAGTCTTTTTTCTAGCTCTTGTTGTAATGAAATAGATTCGTTTTTTGCTCGTTGTTGTGTGTTGGATGAATATACTTGTACACGAAACCCGTTGACTTCTTGTTGCCCGCGTTCTATACCAAGATGTTTGTCCATTAGTAAGCGATATATAGAAGAGTCTTGATGTATTACAGCATTTTCCATAATATCGGTCAAGAGCAAATGCTTGGTAGTATCACTCGTTGTGATACTATCTAGTGAAATGGTATCTTCTTGAATAATTATGGTGTCATTATGTTGGGCAAAGATGAATCCACTTGCCATAGTGCAGATGAGGAATAGAAATATATGTTTCATACATCTTAATATCTAAATGAACTACCTCCTACAAATTCGCGCAAGAATGATGTCGGTGGGATCTCTCGCTCTGGGATAGATTCAAAATAACTTAAATATTTACGCAGACGGTGTGCAGTGGTATATTCATCACAATATTTTGGCACTTCGTCTAGAATGGGTTCTGCATGGCGTTTCAATACGGCTAATTCAAATAATAATGCAGAGTTGAACATTACATCTGCTTCTTCTTGGAATGGTGAAATCCATCTATCTTCGCCACGCTGCACGCTACTCAAGCGCGCTATGGTCTCTAAAGCAGAATACCCTCTATAACGGTAGTCGCGCACGATACGACGAATCAGACGCACATCGCTAGTAGGAATCCAATTGTGATTATCTAGATTGACTGTTGTTATTGCACTTACATATATCTTAAATGTCGTCTCTCGTGGAATATCAGGTATTAACTCAGGGTTCAGAGCATGCAATCCTTCCAATATAACTACAGTATCTTTTTCTAAGCGAAGTGTGTCGCCACGATACTCTCGCAAGCCTGTTTCAAAGTTGTAAAAAGGAAGTGATACCGTTTTTCCATTCAATAAATCTTTCAACTGTTGGCGAAATAGCGGCAAATCAAGCGTATGTAAATGCTCAAAATCCCATTCCCCGTTTTCATCGCGAGGTGTATCTTCTCGATTGACAAAATAGTTATCCATGGAGATTACAACTGGCCGTATTCCGTTAACCATCAATTGGATAGTTAGACGCTTAGAAAATGTAGTCTTACCAGAGGAACTTGGTCCTGAAATAAGTACGAAGCGTGGTACGCCACTCTCGCGATGTGCAATTTGATCAGCAATCTGAGCTACTTTTTTCTCGTGTAGAGCTTCGGATAATTTGATCATTTCAAAGCTCTTTTGATTCTTACATGCCTTATTAAATTCACCGACATTGCTGATGTGCAATAGTTTATTCCAACCGATGTATTCTTTAAAGATGCCAAATCGTTTGTCTTGTATGCAGTGCTCTTCTAGTTGATTTGGATTTTTGCGACAAGGTATACGAAGTAGTATATTGCCATGGTACATTTCTAAGTCAAATAGATGAACATATCCAGTTGAAGGCATTAATGCCCCGGTGTAATAGTCTATGTAGTCCCCCATTCGATAGTATCTACAATATGGATTCCCAAGAGTTTCAAACAATGTTGTCTCTCCATCTTTGCGATCACCAAATAGGCGGATCACCTCTTTGGTCTGTTTCTCTTCGGTAATAATAGGTCGGTTTTCTGCAATAATCTGCTGCATGCGATTTTTTAATTTCGCAATCAATTCAGGTGTTATTACCTTGGCGACCTCACGCGATTCACGAATGGTGCAATAGAATCCCTTGCTGATAGGGTGCTCAATACGCAAGTCACAATCTTCCCACAGTTCACGCACTGCGCATGCCATTACCATACTCAGTGTGCGTATATAACAACGCCTACCACTCTCACTACTAGCGTCAATAAACTCTATATCCTTGGGTTTGTATATCAAAAAGTTTAATGACTGCACCTTGTAATTAACTCGTGCGGCAATTACAGGGAATGGTAACGTTAGATTAAGTTGTTCATACAATGCTTGCAAGGATGTTCCGCAAGGTATTTGAACAAATTGTCGGGTGTTTTTGCAGTAAATTGTGACTAGATTATGCATCGTTCAATATATTAAGTAACCTAATGAACTATTAACTTATCCTACTTGACTACCGTTTTTGACAGGAGCAGTCACTGTGGTTACTACCAATTTACCATCAGCATCTACAGCCGAAAGAATCATACCTTGCGACTCCTGTCCCATCATCTTGCGTGGAGGGAAGTTCGCAATGTAGAGCACCTGCTTGCCAATCAGTATAGATGGATCAGGATAACTTTGTGCTATACCAGACAAGATTGTACGACCACCCATACCATCATCCAAACGGAATTGAAGCAAGCGGTCGGATTTCTTGACGGGTTGACAGTCAAGCACTGTTGCTACTCGAATGTCCATCTTCGCAAATTCATCGATATTGGTATTCTCCTTTATCTCATCGGGTTTCCAGTTTTTGAGTGCCTCTTGTTTCTCTGCTTCCTCATTAGCTGCTTTAATCTTTGCCAAGCGATCTAGTTGAGCTTGGATGGTGGCGTCCTCAATTTTCTCAAAGAGCAGACTTACTTCACCCAACTCTTGACCTTCTTTTAGCAAATTGATATTACCCAATTCCTCCCAATGGAGTTCTTCCATAGATAGCATGTTACGCAATTTTGCCGAGGAGAATGGCAAGAATGGTTCGAATACTATACTGAGGTTAGCAGCGATTTGTAAGGCCAAATGCAGAATAGTTGCAGTGCGATCCATATCAGTTTTGGCCACCTTCCATGGCTCAGTATCAGCCAAATACTTGTTACCAATACGTGCCAAGTTCATTGCCTCTTTTTGGGCATCGCGGAAACGGAAATCACCCAATAACTTCTCTACCTCTTCCTTTACATTTTGGAACTCAGCAATTGTTGCTTGGTCGTATTCATTAAAAGTACCCATGGCGGGAACTTTGCCATCAAAGTACTTCTTAGTTAGCACTAATGCGCGGTTTACAAAGTTACCATAGATGGCTACAAGTTCGTTGTTGTTGCGCGCTTGGAAGTCTGCCCAAGTAAAATCGTTATCTTTGGTCTCTGGGGCGTTAGCGGTCAATACATAGCGAAGAACATCTTGTTTCCCTGGGAAATCCACTAGATATTCATTCAGCCAAACTGCCCAATTGCGAGAGGTCGAAATCTTATCGCCTTCCAAATTTAAGAATTCGTTAGACGGTACATTATCTGGCACTATATAACTTCCTTCCGCCTTCAACATGGTTGGGAACACGATACAGTGGAATACAATATTATCTTTACCAATAAAGTGAATCAAACGTGTAGAAGGGTCTTTCCACCATGTCTCCCAATTGCCAAATTGCTCTGGTTTTGCATCGCAGAGTTCCTTGGTGTTAGAGATATAACCAATTGGCGCATCAAACCAAACGTAGAGAACTTTACCTTCTGCACCTTCTACTGGCACTGGGATTCCCCAATCCAAGTCACGGGTTACAGCGCGTGGACGAAGACCGCCATCTAGCCATGATTTGCACTGCCCATACACATTGGGACGCCATTCTTTATGCTCTTGCAAAATCCACTCTTCCAACCATTGTTGGTATTGATCTAGTGGCAAATACCAGTGCTTGGTTTCTTTTTTGGTGAGCGGATTGCCGTTGATTGCATTGTATGGATGGATGAGCTCGTCTGGAGATAGGGTCGCACCACATTTCTCGCATTGATCTCCGTAAGCACCCGCAGCATGGCAACGAGGACACTCTCCACGGATGTTACGATCAGTCAAAAACTCTTGAGTTTCAGGATCATAGAATTGCTCTGATGTCTGCTCAACAAATTTTCCATCATCATATAGTTTGCGGAAGAAATCAGATGCCAATTGATGGTGAATCTTGCTTGTGGTGCGAGAGTAAACATCAAAAGTAATACCAAACCCTTCAAAAGAATCCTTAATGATTTTGTGATAGCGGTCCACCACTTCTTGAGTTGTAATACCTTCTTTGCGTGCACGAATAGTAACAGGTACACCATGCTCATCGCTTCCTCCTACAAAAAGGACATTTTCGCCCTTTAGGCGGAGATAGCGGACATAAATATCTGCGGGTACATACACCCCCGCTAAGTGTCCAATATGCACAGGACCATTGGCATACGGAAGGGCTGTGGTTACAAGTGTTCGTTGAAATGTCATATCGTATTGATTTTGTTATTTCTTTTTAATTTATCTCATTAATAGCAGTCTTGCTCTCCTCATTAGTAATGCCAAAAGTTTGAGTAAGCCAATTTTCTAACTCGCTCTGATTTACAGTTCGTATGCTGTCACCTTGAGCAATCGAAATTTTACCCGTTTCTTCTGAAACCACAATCGCCAATGCATCAGTTTTTTCAGTCAATCCTAATGCTGCGCGATGACGCAGACCGTAGCGTTTGGGCAGATCACTACGCTTAGAGACTGGCAGAATACATGCTGCTGCCCATATGCGCCCATTATTGACAATCAAGGCTCCATCATGTAGAGGAGTGTTCTTGAAAAATATATTCTCAATCAAGCGAGAAGATAGCGCAGCATCCACTACCTCGCCTGTGTCAGCTACTGATTTTAGTTCCTGTTCTTTCGTGATGACAATTAACGCACCCGTCTTACTCGCGGACATATGTACACAAGCGGTCATGATTGCATCTGCCTGTTGACGAGAATTCTTCTTGTGCTTGATTTTTGACCAACGATCTTTGATTTGCTCCATATTAAATCTCGCACCTATTCGGTAAAAAAATCCGCGAATCTCTTCTTGGAAAATAACAATCAACGCTATTGCACCTACACTAATAAACCGGTCGAATAGGGCACTTGTAAGTTCTAATTGAAAAACATAACTAACCAACAACCAAGTCAAGATAAATGCCAAGATCCCCCAAAATAGATTACTCGCTCCAGAACGACGTAATATACGATAAATCGCAAATAAAATAAAGGCGACTAGCAGTATATCAATAATGTCTTTGATTCCTAGTAACATAATTATTGCATTATTTTATTATGTGTCATTGTATAAACGTCTATAGCTTGTTTGGCTGCGACAACATCATGTACGCGCAAGATACTTGCACCTCGCTCCAAGGCAATTGTATTTGCTGCGATAGTAGCTGGCAACACATCAGACGGTGTTACTCCTAACGGTTTGTATAGCATGGACTTTCGCGATATGCCTACTAAAACAGGCACATGTAAATGGCCCAAGATATCCATTCTATTAAGGATGGTGTAATTTTGTAGTTCCGTCTTACCAAATCCAAATCCAGGGTCAATAATCACATCTGCAACTCCCAGTTGGTGCAATTGATCTAGACGCCTTTGAAACTCCTCGAGCATGTGACATACCGTTTGGTCATAATCAGTTGTGTTGTTCAAGTGTGTCGCATCCAGAGAATGAGTTAAAACATATGGAACGCGATGCCTAGCTACTACTTGCCACATTTTATCATCTGCACTTCCTCCATATACATCATTTATGATATCTGCCCCCATTTGAATAGATCGGTCTGCAATCTCGGATCTAAATGTATCAACGGACAAAATTGCATTTGGAAAATGCGAGCGAATAGCTTCTAATGCAGAGCGTAAGCGTTCCCACTCTTCATCTATGCTAACAGGACTACTATTAGGTCGAGTCGAACATGCCCCAAGGTCAATGATGTCTGCTCCCTGATTCAGCAGTTCTTCCACATGCCCAAGCAGGTAATCCTCATTTTTACCATCACATGAAATGTAAAAACTATCAGGTGTAAGGTTGATAATTGCCATTACACGCGGTAACGACAAATCTAGTAAGCTGTTATGTACTTTTATACTCAACTGCATTTGACCTGCAAAGTTACAAAAAATCTATTGATTAAACGAATTTTTGTAAAAAAAAGAGAGGAAAATAGAGCGTTTTTTTTGAAATTTACCATTTTTCGTATTTTTTTTGTGCAAAAATTAGTGGGTTTCAGTTTTTTTTCGTAACTTTGCAGGCTGAAAAGTGTATTTACAAAATAAACTTAATTATATTATGAATTTCAAAATTATCGTATCAAAAGTTTTTGTCGTACTTGTTGTGTTGTCTTTAGCTGCTTGCCAATCTTCTCGCAATGCTGATCTCAACACCAATGTTTCTGCCTTGACAGGTTGGAATTACTTTGATTTCAATACCACCTATTTTGAGGCGCATGAAGGTACTCTGTCTCAACAACCTAGAAGTATGGTACCTATCAAAGGTGGTACTTTTACCATTGGACAAATGGACGAGTATGTTACGGCTCCTCGCAACAACCAACAGCGAACTTTGTCTGTGAGTTCTTTCTTTATGGATAAGTATGAGGTGACGAATATCGCATGGAGAGAGTATGTACACTGGAATCGCACAGTCTTTGGTGACGAGCGAAAGGATCTTGTAGATGCGCTTTTGCCTGATACTACAGTTTGGCGCGATGAAATGGCATATAACGAGCCTTATGTAAGATACTACTATAGCCATCCTACGTATAGCTTCTACCCTGTAGTAGGTGTTTCTTGGGATCAGGCTTCAGCGTATTGCCAATGGCGTACAGACCGCGTAAACGAGCAGATTCTTGTCCTTGGTCAATATGCTAAATTGCCTTCTGTAAGAGATTTGGCCGCTATGTCATACGAAGAAGCTAGAGACGCCGTGTTTAGTACGGAGAAGTATTTTAACATTCCTGAATATGCACCAGAAAGAGGCTCAAAGTCGCCTGTAGACCTTAATAAAAATCCTCGTAAATTAAACGATGCGGATGGTATTTTGCTCATTGGCTACCGTCTTCCTTCCGAGGCAGAATGGGAGTATGCTGCTTTTGCACCGATCGCAGGAGAGGATGGCATGCCTAAAGAAGGAAAGATTTATCCTTGGTCTGGCTTCCAACCTCGTGATTTGAGCCCTCAAAACAGAACAAAATTACTTGCTAACTTCACCCGCGGTAAAGGTGATATGGCTGGTGTAGCTTTTGGCAATAATTCCGATCATTATGTGCTCACCGCGCCAGTGGATGCATATAGTCCCAACGATTTTGGATTGTACAACATGGCTGGTAATGTCAATGAGTGGGTTCTTGACGTTTATCGTGAAACAACTTACGAGGAAATGGCGGAGTACAACCCTTATCGTGGTAACATTTATTCTCGTCTCGACTTAGATCCTGTCACAGGTCTGCCTCAGATTGATGAGTATGGCCGCCTTAAGATTACCTATGACCCAGAAGATGATAAGCGTGACTTCCGCGATGGTGACAAGTCTTCTTCGTTTGATATCGATTACCCATTAGTAGAAAGTAGAAATAAGGATGAGTTAAAAGACCCTTCTGATATTTTGGCTCCTCTTGTTAACAACGAAACACGCGTTTATAAGGGTGGTTCATGGAATGATCGTATCTATTGGCTGAATCCTACTACCCGTCGTTATATGCAACAAGACCAAGCGTCTAGCACTATTGGCTTCCGTTGCGCAATGAGTATCTTAGGTCAAGAGTAATTAAATGTAAATAGCTATGAATATTCCATCTAATCTGTACTACACCAAGGATCACGAGTGGATCCGTGTAGAAGGTAACGAGGCATTTGTCGGCATCACCGACTATGCTCAGTCTGAACTAGGAGAGATCGTCTTCGTGGATATTAACACCGAAGGCGAGACTTTGGCTCAAGGCGATGTATTTGGCTCTGTAGAGGCTGTTAAGACTGTCAGCGATCTTAATATGCCAGTTTCCGGAGAAGTTCTTGAGATCAACGAGGCGATTAATGATCAACCTGAATTGGTAAACAACGATCCTTATGGAGAAGGCTGGATGATCAAAATCTCTGTGACTAACACCGACGATCTGAATAACCTTTTAGATGCTGTAGGTTATCAAGCATTCATAGGGTAATAGTTCATACATTTTCAAATTAAAAACGGCTACTCATCATGGGTAGCCGTTTCTTATTGATAGGGTTGTAACCTCTAGCGAATAATATTGCAAACTAATCAGCGAGTGCGATTAAAACTACAATAGACCATCTCTATATCCATCCGATCACTTGAGTTGTTTGCCGAACGAATACGCGTCGCTGAGATGGTTTGCATTTGTTTTATTGAGGTAATAGTGCTGTTCGACGAATTGGTAGTCACTGATACAGGAACCAATGCCAGTCTCAATTCACTCACATTCTCCTTGCTGCGTAATTGCTGAGTCAACATGGTGGATAAATCGTATGTGTAACTATACAATTCATTGTCCAAACTGTCTACCCTAGCTGATAATGTGGCAACAATAGCACATGTATCGGATGGCAATTGGTTCTTTACAAAGAACGAATCTAACTGATTTTCCTTTATCAGCATCATGTATGTTGCAGGAGCATCCCAGGCGTCTCTCGGACGATCACTCGACGTCTCCGAATACAACACATCAACCACCAAATTTGCCTTATTGACATACACGCTATACAGCGTCGAGTCGTTGCCTAATTGCTCGTCAATACGATTAAATATCGAATCCATTCTTACGGTTAAACTGGTGTATATATTGGCTGGAGATATGATGTAATTGGTATCCTTCACCTGCGTGTATTGTTGCAATATCTCTGCTCTATCTGGATATACATACCGATTAACTTGCCTCACCTCTTCGTTGGCATAGAATGATTTCGTGTCGTATATGATAGAGTCTGTCGCAGTTGGGCGCAACATCGTAAAATGATAATATACAGTCATCGCGATGTCTTTCACATACAACACATTACTTGCTCCAAAGTCGGTGCAGATATATAGCCCTTTAAACTGTTCGTTAAAGGCGTCTTGCGTTGAAAAATCTTTAATGGCAAAAAAACGCTTAGCAAAATCATCCGACAATTTGATACGAATCATAGGAACATGTGTCTCCAACTCGGTGGAGTAGGATGAGTCGGTTGGTGCGCTAGGAACTACAATCTTACTATAGCTGCTAGCACAGGTCGACTTGTCCAAACTGCAGTAGTCCGACAATTTCAGATTACTCGCGTAGCGCTCATTGGCCTGCAAACCCTGGCGGTCAATCTCATACACATTGATACCTATTGGGCTGTTGCCATCACCATACCAGGTATTATAATATAGGTATAGGCACACCGAATCCACTACGGGATTCAAATCCATAGTGTCACCCGCTGCCACCACAATCTTTTCTGGATATTGAAAACCCTCAGGACATGCCAATTGGGTTAATATATCTGCCTTGATGGCACCAAAGTGTGTCTCGCACTCTCCTAGCAGAAACGAGTCTGGAGTCAACGCAATGGCCGAACACGAATCCAATGCAGAAGCCACGCCAAAGGTGTCGGCCTTTACTTGTATCTTGTCTTCCGTGGATAGGATAGATTCGCCCGTGCTATGCCTATCTCCCGAGCAATTACACCAGCACAATAAACTTACTAATACTATCCCAAATACCCAATTATTCCTCATCCTTTTCCAATAAACCATTATAGAAATTCAAGTATGCTTCTTTGTCCTCACCCGCGTATGGCATAATTGGTTTTCCGCTGTTTTGCGCGTAGTTCAATAGGCGTTGATTCACATGCTCTGATGCCAAAACTATCGCATCTGAATAATCTATCGCTAATCGCATAAGGTCCTCATAACCCACGGGCAAACCGGCTATACCACGAATATCGCTATTCAAGATGCCACCACCCAAGATCTTATTCGTGAACTTCGAACTAAATGGAGTTGCATACTCGTCATTGTCCAACGAGAGAATAATTTTTGTCTTTTCAAAGAATGGTGTATCTGCATACATCTTCTTCAAGAACAATGGAGTCAGCGCCGACATCCAACCAGAACAATGAACCAATGTCGGAGTCCAACGCAACTTCTTTACTGTCTCCAATACACCTCGCGCAAAGAATATACAACGCTCGTCATTGTCTTTGTATTCCTCACCATTGGCGTCCACCAATCCCTTACGACGGAAAAAATAGTCGTCATTATCGATAAAATAAATTTGGATGCGGGCCGACTGAATACTCGCTACCTTGATCAACAGCGGATGATCTGTCTCTGATATGATCAGATTAATTCCTGATAAACGAATCACTTCATGCAATTGATTCCTGCGCTCATTGATATCACCAAACTTGGGCATGAATGTGCGAGTCTCATAGCCACTGGACTGAAACCACTCTGGCAACTTCCTATTCAGCGTCCGAATAGGAGTCTCTTGATCTAAAAATGGATAGATCTGCTGTGAGACAAATAATATTCGATTGGGCTCTTTCATTGGATATATTTTTATTGAGATACAATTTCCCGCTACAAAGGTACAAAAAAAAATTGATATTACATAATTTTTATACAAAAAATTTTCTTTTTTACTAGATTTGTTGTACCTTTGCAGACTTTTTTTACTAGATTGTATTTATTTAACTTTCATAAATATGCAAGTTTTAACTACTAAACTGGAAATCATTCGCCAAGTCGAAGCATGCATTCGCCAAAACAAAACAATCGGTCTCGTACCCACTATGGGAGCACTCCACGATGGACATGCTGCCCTCGTACGAAGAGCGGTCCAGGAAAATGATGTCTGCGTTGTCAGCGTTTTCGTCAATCCTACACAATTCAATAATCCTGAGGATTTGCAAAAATATCCTCGCACACTGGAGAAGGATGTGGAGCTGCTAACACAATTAGGTGTTCACTTTGTCTTTGCACCTTCCGCTGATGAAATGTATTCCGCCGAAGAGATGAATTCTCAGTTCTCCTTCGACTTCAACGGACTTGATCTCGTCATGGAGGGTAAAATGCGCCCAGGACATTTCAATGGCGTCGTGCAAGTCGTTAGCAAATTGTTCGAACTCGTTCATCCAACACGCGCTTACTTCGGAGAGAAAGATTTCCAACAATTGGCTATCATCCATCATATGGTTGAGCGCTCCTCTATCCACCACAACTTCTCTGGCTTGCAAATTATTGACTGCCCTATCGTTCGCGAACATAGCGGACTGGCCCTCAGCAGCCGCAACCAACGCCTTTCGGCTTCTGAAAAATCAATCGCAATCAATATCTCTAAAACCCTATTTGCTTCACTCGAATGGGCAAAAACCGACTCTGTCGATGTCGTTCAACAGCGCGTCGTGGATACCATCAACGCTATCGATGGACTCGATGTCGAGTATTACGAGATCGTGGACAAGACTACTCTCCAACCCGCCTCCTCCTTCCATAATGCCATCGGTTGTATCACCGTCTATTGTGGACCGGTGCGCCTGATTGACAACATCCAATACTAACCCTCTACCCACCCTTATGCTCGTTATCATAGACAGAGGCATACCTTTTCTCAAAGGAGTATTCCCCCCGGAGATAAAGGCCATCCACCTATCTCCTGAGCAGATTACCCCCTCTGCCGTGCGTCACGCAGATGCACTCTTTGTTCGCACGCGTACACACATAAATAAGGAGTTGCTAGAGGGTAGCAATGTGCGCTTTGTCGCCACCGCCACCATCGGCTTCGACCATATCGACCAAGACTTTTGCCGACAAGCAGGCATCCATTGGGTCTCCTGCCCTGGCTGCAATGCACAAGCCGTCTGCGACTATGTTGAGGAAGCCATCGCCACCTATAGCGCAGCGTCCGATAGCCCACAAAGTGGGCGTCCTATAGGCGGAACGCCGTCCTATAGCTCGCCTTGCGAACGTCCTATACTAGGCGTCGTCGGCTATGGCCATGTAGGCAAACTCGTCGCTCAGATGGCTCAAAGACGAGGATATAAGGTTCTCCTTTCCGACCCGCCATTAGGCATTGGCGCAACACTCACTGACATCGCCCCACAATGCGATGTTCTCACTTTTCATACACCACTCACCTTCGATGGCGAATACCCTACCTACCACCTTTGTGATGAGAATGTTCTTCGCCTCTGCAAACCGGGTACCCTCATCATCAACGCCGCCCGTGGAGGTATCATCGACGAACACGCCCTCCTCTCATGCCTTTCGCCTCTCGCCTCATCGCCTCATCGCCTCATCGCCTCAATCGACTGCTGGGAAGGCGAACCCAACCTCAATCACGAGCTCCTCAAGCATGTCGATTTGGCGTCATTTCATATTGCGGGGTACTCCATACAAGGCAAAATGAATGCTAGTGAGATGTGTTTGCGTGCTTTTTGCGAATTTTTCTCGCTTCCGATTTTGTCAATCAACAAAAAAGTAGTACCTTTGCAGGGTGATTCCGCACCAGGTTGGCTCAAACGCATTTCTGCCCAACTCAAAGCGGCACCCGAACACTTCGAACAACTGCGGAAAAACTACCCCCTACGCTAAACGTACGCGAATCGATCGTTTGAGCGAAAGCGAAATAAGAACGCTAAACAACACTATACAACACTACACAACACTAAACAACACTATAATGGCAAGTTTTCAAAAACTCACCCCTCGAGCTACAGACTACTCGAAGTGGTACAACGAACTAGTAGTAAAAGCAGATCTCGCTGAGCAATCAGCTGTCCGTGGATGTATGGTCATCAAACCTTATGGCTATGCCATTTGGGAGACTATCCAAGCCGAACTCGATCGTCGTTTCAAGGAGAATGGCGTGAAGAACGCTTATTTCCCACTCCTCATCCCTAAATCCTTCCTCAGCCGCGAGGCAGAGCATGTAGAGGGTTTTGCCAAGGAGTGTGCTGTGGTTACCCACCACCGCCTCATGAACGACCCAGAGGGCAAGGGTGTGGTGGTTGATCCTAAGGCTCGCCTTGAGGAGGAGCTTATTATCCGTCCTACTTCCGAGACCATTATCTGGTCCACCTACAAGAACTGGATCTCATCTTACCGCGACCTTCCTATCCTCTGCAACCAATGGTGCAATGTCATGCGTTGGGAGATGCGTACTCGTCTTTTCTTGCGTACTGCTGAGTTCCTCTGGCAAGAGGGTCATACCGCTCACGCTACCGAGGAAGTGGCTGAGAACTACGCAGCTACCATGCTCGATGTATATGCTGACTTCGCTGAGAAAGTGATGGCTATCCCTGTTGTCAAGGGCGTCAAATCGCCTAACGAGCGTTTCGCAGGTGCACTCAATACCTATTCTATTGAGGCAATGATGCAAGATGGTAAGGCACTTCAAGCTGGTACTAGCCACTTCTTGGGTCAAAACTTCGCGAAGTCATTCGATGTAACTTTCCTCAACAAAGAGAATAAATTCGAGTATGTGTGGGCTACTTCTTGGGGTGTTTCTACTCGCCTCATGGGTGCGCTCATCATGACTCACTCCGATGATAACGGCCTCGTACTTCCTCCTAACCTTGCTCCTACTCAAGTGGTGATCGTGCCTATCTTTAAGAAGCAAGAGCAATTGGATGAGTTGATGGCTAAACTCAATCCATTGGCTGACCAACTCAAGAAACTCGGCATCCGCGTACAAGTGGACGCTAGCGACAAGGCTACCCCTGGCTTCAAGTTTGCTGAGTACGAACTCAAGGGTGTACCTCTTCGCATCGCTATGGGTGGTCGTGACCTCGAGAATGGCACCGTAGAGCTCGCTCGCCGTGATACATTGACCAAGGAGACGGTGGCATTTGACGGCATTGTAGAAACTATCCAAAACTTGCTCAAGGAGATTCAAGATAATATCTACCAAAAAGCCCTCAACTTCCGCCTTGAGAACACTCGCGAGGTGGACACTTGGGAGGATTTCAAAGAGGAAATCAAGAAACCTGGCTTCTTGCTTTGCCACTGGGACGGTACTCCTGAGACAGAGGAGAAGATCAAGGCTGAGACCAAAGCTACTATCCGCTGTATTCCTTTGGAAGGCGACAAGACACCTGGTAAGTGTATCTATACCGGCAAACCAAGTAGCCAACGCGTGATATTTGCAATAGCATATTGATGCGTATGCTCAACGCGTCCATCGTCCTATATCAACCCGACTGGCAACAGGTAACCAATCTCACAGAAGTTATCTTGCAGTCTGACTATGTGGATTGCGTTTATTGGATAGATAATTCTCCTACTGAAAAAAACTTCGAGTCCCTGGACTCACGCATTAAGTATCGCCATAATCCATACAACATGGGTTATGGCGCTGCTCATAATATAGCTATCCGCGAGAGCATCTACGACGATATCCCATTTCATTTGGTCATCAATCCTGATATTATCCTCACGCGCGACGCGCTCGATTCGATGCTGCAATTCATCGCCCAACATCCCGAGGTGGGCGCTTTGATGCCCCGCGTCATTTATTCCGACGGACAGATCCAGCGCCTCTGCAAATTACTCCCCACGCCGCTCGATGTCTTTGGCAGACGATTCCTCCCCGCCCAATGGATGCAGCGCCGCAATCAAACCTACGAGATGCATGCCTCCGGCTATGACCGTATCATGAATATCCCATATCTCAGCGGCTGCTTCATGCTGCTTCGAACGCAGGCGGTAAGGCAGGCTAGGCTCTTCGACGAACGATTCTTCATGTACCCCGAGGATATGGACCTCACTCGCCGCATCCATCGCGACTATCTGACGGTTTTCTTCCCACATGCCACCATTATCCATAATCATGAAAAAGCGTCCTACAAGTCGCTGAAGATGCTGTGGATTCACATCGTCAACATGTGTCGATACTTCAACAAATGGGGTTGGTTCTGCGACAAGGAACGCACACTCTTCAACCAAACCGCCATCCACGAATACCTCTAATCCTCAATTCCTATTTTCTGGGGATTTATCTACCACCTGCTACGTTGTGTCCTCACTTGCCGCTCGCGGTGTTGGCGAGCGGAATGTTGTTGAATTAAGTTGTTGTAGTTGTTGTAAATTATCCCACGCCTTTAAACTCTAAACTTTAAACTCTAAACTGCGACACAGTCGCCACAATTGTTGATATAAAATATATCCTTGTTGTTTTCTCCTCGCCACATTCTTTAAGATTTAGCGGTTGCGTTTTGGGATGTTCCCCAAAATGCAGAGCGGTTGTAATGTATTGCGGAGCACCATGTTATGGGCGGATGTTTGCGCAATAAGATTAATAAGATTTCTGCCGAAGGCAAGGAGTTTATATTTAAAAGTTGTCGATAAGATATGATAACCATATCTCCGCACAAAAGGGGCTACCTTTTGACAGGCAGCCCCACTATATTGTGGTTTTTTTAAAAGTACGCTAATTAGAGAGCGTTAGTGTGCAAAGCCAAGCTAGACTTCAAGTTAGCAGCTTTGTTGCGGTGGATAATGTTCTTCTTAGCCAACTTATCCAACATTGAGCTTACCTTTGGAAGGAGAGCCTCAGCTGCAGCTTTGTCTGTAGTAGCACGCAATACGCGAACGGCGTTGCGAGTAGTCTTTGCATAGTAGTGGTTGTGAGCCTTACGAGTAGCCGTTTGGCGAATGCGCTTCAAAGATGATTTATGATTTGCCATCTCTTAAATGTAATGTAATTTATTGTTATACTTTATCGTTATTTGTAGTGCCACGGGGAATCGAACCCCGCTTTAGAGAATGAAAATCTCTTGTCCTAACCGATAGACGATGGCACCTTTTTCTCCACTATGGGCGAAAATCGGGTGCAAAGGTACTACAAAAAATGCAAATACGCAAATATTTTTAGAAAAAAATGTATTTTTGTGGTAAAAAATTGCATATTTCCGCAGAAAATAGTACCTTTGTAGCCCGAAAACAACTGTTGAACAATGAAAACGCGCATTTTTTCTATAATCCTTTTGGCTACAATCACATACGCATATGCTGTAGCCCAAGACAACAAGAATACCCTACCTGATCTCCAGACTTCGGAGTCCATCTTCTTTGACCCTACCGCTAAGAAAGAGGCCGAACCATATCAGTTCTCCACACCTTGGCGTTTCGAACTCGGCTATACGCAACTCAACCACCGCACCCAGGACACATCCGCTGTCTATATGCACGGACTACGCGTCGGTGCTACCGTCGATTTCGTCTTGCCACACCACTTCAGCATCCAGACCGGAGCACTCGCTACTTTCACCTATGGCCAAAACAACCAACATTGGGCCATCGCCAACCCTGAGAATGCACAAATCAATATCCTCCAACACAATATCCTCCAGCTCCAACTCACCATACCCGTGCGCGCGTATTATAATATTAAGTTGTGGAAGCAACTACGACTCCTCTTCTTTGCAGGACCACAATTGCAATTCGGCTTGACCAATTACGATATCATCAACAACAAAACCTCTGCCGATGTCACCGCTTGGCTCAAGCAGAATAATGTCCTCACCACCAATCACGACCGCTATATCACTCGCGAACTCTACCGCACCAATATCCAGTTCGGATTAGGCGGCGGACTCGAGTGGGAGCGCTATCGCATCCAAGCGGGATACGACTTCGGACTAAACAATATTCTCCGTTCATCCTCCCTACCCAAGCAGAAGATGAACGAGTGGGGATGGTTTTGCACCTTCTCCTACCGACTATAAGGAATATATACACCACTTGTCATTAAATCCCCCTCGCCGCATTTGATAAGATTCAGCGGTTGCGTTTTGGGATGGGGGCCCCCGCGAGCTTCGTAAGCGAGTGGGGAGAGGAGAAACGGCGGCAACCTCAACGAGCCAAGCGAGTTCATTGTTGCAAGCCTGTTTTGACGAAGCGGTGGCAATTGATTTCGGAGAACCTAGGGAAAAGCGTGGCAAGAGCGTGAAAATAAGATTTATAAGATTTCTGCCATAGGGCAAGGAGATCATTCATTTCTTCAACACAGCATAATACACCCCGAGCACAAGCCGAGTGCTTATGGGATATTAGCTAACTATATTATTAACTACAGGGGTGCCTCTCACGGCTGAGATTATACCCTTTGAACCTGGGCAGGTAATGCTGCTAAGGAAGTATGAAACACTTCACTATTCTTCTATCCGCCGCTTTGGCGGCAAGTGTCGTTGCACATGCACAAACCGACACTATCCTCCTCACCAGACAATTGGATGAGGTCATCGTCAACGCGCCTGTGGCGCAAGTCACTAACAACCACACCGCTCTCACCCGCGAGCAGCTCAATCAGAGCAACACGGGACAAAACCTCCCCTTCTTGCTCGCTTCTACGCCCGCACTCGTAGCTACCAGCGATGATGGACTAGGCATTGGGTACACCTATTTCCGCATTCGTGGTACCGATCATACCCGTATCAACATGACCCTCAACGATGTCCCGCTCAACGATAGCGAGAGCCAAACCGTCTTTTGGGTCAACATGACCGACATGGCTAGCAGCATGTCCTCGCTCAATGTCCAACGCGGCGTAGGTACCTCTACCAATGGTAGCGCTTCCTTTGGCGCCAGCATCAACATGTCCACCTCGGCAAAGCCGACTCAACCCGCCGAAGGCGCTCAACCTGCGCAAAGTGCACACGACCGTAGCTCCGCTACCATCTCCTTCAACGGCGGCATGTACAACACCTTCCGCGAGATGATCAATGCCCATATCGTGCTACCCAACCAATGGCGTGCCAACGCCCGATTCTCCAAGGTCAACTCCGATGGTTTTCTCTATCGTACCACCTCCGACCTCTACTCCTACTATGGAGACCTCGGTTGGTATGACGCTAAGACAGAGGTAGTTGGTCGCTTCTTTGGTGGTAGCGAGAAGACAGGCATGGGTTGGGATGGTGTAGACTATAATACAGCATATGGTATTGATGGAGCAGACCGCCGCTACAACCCAGCAGGAGAATATACAACGACTACTGCTGACGGATCAGACTCTACAGCCTACTATCCCAATCAAACGGACAACTATGCCCAGCAACATGCACAATTATCTATCAACCACCGATTTACTCCACAATGGTCACTCTCCGCTACTGCCCACTATACCCATGGCGCAGGCTACTACGAGCAGTACAAACGCAAGAAACTGTCATATTGGGGGCTACCCCTCGCCTCATCGCCTAATAGCCAGCGGGGTCCCCGAAAAATCTGCCGATTTTTGGGGTGCTCTATCGCCTCATTGCCTGATAGCAAGGCCTACGGCATGTATCGCAAACAGCTGGACAACCATTTCTTTGGCGGAGTCCTGGCAGCTAAATACATCTCCGAACCCGTAGATTTGCAGTTTGGCGGTGCAGCCAACTACTATCTGGGCGACCACTTCGGCACACTCCACTACCTCGAAGATTCGCTTATCATACCTATCAACTACGAATACTATCGCAACAACGCCCGCAAGACCGATGCGAATATCTATGCCAAAGCCAACTGGCGCATTATCAACCACGCACAGGAGAAACTCGCGCTCTATGCTGACCTCCAATACCGTTATGTTCGCTACGAGCGCAATGGTATGAACGACGAAGATATGACCGACCTCCCGCTGGAGGTGGACTTCCATTTCTTTAACCCCAAAGCGGGCTTGACCTACCAAAACCGTGGTCACTTACTCTCTGCTTCCTTTGCCATCGCTAACCGCGAACCCAGTCGTAACAACTACAAGGAGAATGTGGTGTATGATGCTGCGACAGGCGAGTATACGGGTTTGCCCCATGCGGAACGACTATACGACTATGAATTGGGCTATACCTATTCCCATCCTCGCTTTGCTGTCGGCGCCAACCTCTATTTCATGGACTATGACAACCAACTCGTACTCACAGGCGAATACAACGATGTAGGGGCATACAAGACCAAGAATGTCAAAGATTCTTACCGTATGGGAGCCGAGATTACGGCGGGTGTGAAGATCACAGATTGGCTGCGTTGGGACGCGAACCTCGTGGCATCACGCAACAAAATTCTCAATTACCACCAGTATATTGACCTTTACGACGACCAAGACAACTGGAATTGGATCGGACAAGATTCTGTGGTAGGTACTACTACTATCGCATTCTCGCCAACCCTTACTGCTTCCTCGCTCTTTACTTTCGATGTGGCGGGCTTCACGGCTACCGTACAAACAAATGTAGTGAGCAAACAGTATCTCGACAACACTCAGGACGAGAATGCCATGCTCCGTGCCTATTCCACCACCAATCTCCATCTCCAATACCTATTGCCAATTAAAAAGTCCTTCCCTTCAGGGGAGGATTTAGGAGAGGCTCGCCAATGGCCCACTATCCGCCTCTTGTGTCAGATCAATAATATCTTCAATGCCAAGTATGCGAATAACGGTGGTGCAGAAGCTAGCCGCTTCACCGATGGCAGCCGCTGCTGTTGGTACTATGCCCAGGCGGGCATCAATGTCCACGCTGGCTTTACGGTTACCTTCTAAAACAAAATCACCTGTGTCTTTCGGCACAGGTGATTTTTGTTAAGACTATAATAATTATTTCATTTCAATTCCCATGACAGTATATGTCTTCCCGTTGTGCATTATCAATAATTGACCTTCGCGGAGGAACTTCTGATAAGAAGATGGAGAGGTAAGATTCTCTACCGTTGTTGGATCTTGGTTATATACACAGCCGAAGGTGTCATATTCGGGATGAGAAGTGGTGTAAAGGCAATTATCTTCACGCCAAGCGCAGAGCATGACGGAAGTTTGTGTCTCGCTACTAGCACTTTTGGCTGGGGCAGCGTGCGCATCGCTTGTTCGTTGGGCTGCGTTGTGCACAATACCATCGATAGAGCCCAACCCCGCTAACCATACTTTTTGTGCATTTTCTACAGAGGCGGTTTCCTCTGGGAAGACTACTTCCAGCATCATGCGGCAAGCGCCATTCTCTAGGGTGTCTTTACCTGTCACGACATGGGTGTAGGTGGTTTCTTGAGGGTAGTTGTTGATACCCGCAAAGATTTCGATGGTGTCACCAGGCTCCGCTGTGAAGTCATAGAGGACGTACTCTATTCCGTCACGGAGGAAGTACACGCGGTTGTCTTCATC